>NZ_LWER01000131.1:0-109549 GCF_001634775.1 Sulfitobacter sp. HI0027 | reverse complement strand
AAGGTCCGCTTCTTCTCGACCGTAGAATTGGTCAATGCGTTGGAACAGGAGAAGGCGCTTGGAAAGGCAGGGAAACTGGCTGAGACGCTGACGAAGGTCGACTTGGTCATTTTGGACGAACTCGGCTACCTGCCGTTCAGTTCATCTGGCGGGGCGCTGCTCTTCCATCTGCTCAGTAAGCTCTATGAGCGCACCAGTGTGATCATCACCACCAACCTTAGCTTCTCAGAATGGGCGCAGGTCTTCGGGGATGCAAAGATGACCACCGCTCTCTTGGATCGGCTTACCCACCGCTGCCACATCCTCGAAACCGGAAACGACAGCTACCGCTTCAAGGTCAGTTCTGAGGCAGCAAAGAAAACTGCAAAGGAGGCCAAAACATTGACCGCATCATAGACCACGACGCATAACTGAGGGTGGGTCAAATCTCGGTGAAAATACCGGGTCAGTTCTCAGTGACAATCAACATAGTGCCAATTCAACTCTACTGGCCGTATGGTCCATGAGTCTTTGTTGATATAAGGCGGCATTTCTTGACCCTCTAGGAGCTGGCATGTCAATCGTCTCCGGCTGTAATCGATGGCGGTGTTTTATCCGACAGTTGTTTTGGATTGTCCAAGAGTGTTCCAGCCTCTGAAGGTTTGATGCCAAGAGCCTTCATTCGCGATTTTAAAGCCCCTGAAAGCGCTTTTATTTCAGCGTCAGGATCAGGTTCTTCAACATCAGTGCGGCGGATTCTGGATAGAAGGCGTCCCGCTTTAATTCTAAGATCATCGGTGATCAGCGCTGGATAAGCATCTGAATCGAGAAGACGTTCCGCCAAGAACTGCGATTGATCAGAAGTGCGAACAACTCGTTGGAGATGATCTCTTATAATTTCTGGCTCGTCTGTATGGATGCCACCTGCGTCGTCGTCGAGCATATCCCGAAGAACGATCTCCGTCTCTTGCCACCCGGCGAGTTCATAGGAGTCGAGCTCGTTCTGAGCTGCGATTGAATGAAGCTCTTCGTTCCGATCTCCAGACGCTTTGATACTTAAAAAAAGATTGCTGCTGTATGCAATACGAGACTTTAGCGCGCGGATTTTGGCGGTAATTGCCGGAAGATGATCGATGCTTTTGCAGGAGAGCTTGCAAACCCCGCAGCGCATAGGGCCTCCAGCAGTCTGGATAACATCCACGGGGCACTCTTCGCCTACCGGGCAGATGTGCGTATCACGGAAAACGATAGTGGCCGCAGGAGACTGCCGCAGGATCTGAATACCAGTCGCGTCCGCTTCAGATAACGCCGAGGACAAGCTTATCATCCTAAATCGATGAATTGTTTCGTTTCGGTCCGCCCGGAAAGACTTTTGTAGCGCGCTGTTGACGGATCGAGCTTTAATAGCGGCAGGACCATGCTTGATTGTAGCTGTTTTTGTGCGCGCTAACTCTGGATGTTCAAGGTCTTCCTCTGCCGATCTCAATGCTTTCAAAAGCTCTTGCATATCAGGATAGTCATAGTGGGCGGTTGTAGTTTCATTGAGGTGACCGATGAGATCAGCAATAACGGTCAGGCCCGTGGCGCCACTTCTACGCGAAACGTAGGTTGAACGGCAGGAATGAGGAGTTTGAATCCTCTTTATGTGGATTCGGCAATATGGATATCCCTGCCTGTTGTTTGACCCTGGGTCGATCTCCCCTTTGACGTTTGGCGGCTTTCGAAGTTCAATCATTGGATCAAGGCCGAGAGTGTTAGAAGCGGCAAATGCTGTAAAGGCGTAGAGAACCTCAGACCAAAAATCATCGTAAGAACGGTCGGCAATGACTTTGCCATAAGCATCAACGAAAAGGGGTGTTACATCTCCAAACCTGCTGCTTTCGCGACCTTCGTAGCGAAACTTTCTGGATTGCACTCCACGCATTTCCAGATACTCCTGTTGTCTTTGAAGCATCTGAAACGTTCGAATGGGAACAATCGTATCCCACGGTTCATCTCTCGATTTGTCGGTGTTGATGTGGAGCTTAAAATATTCATCGTCTGGCGTGAGTTTGGGTAAATGCATTCCCCAAGCCTCGCGATCGATCCACTGACAACTTTGGAAGCGGAGACCGGTGTCCAAGGCGAGAATAACCATCCTCAGTGCGCTGAGGTTTAAACCCCTTGCCGCGCTCTTGGAGCCAACCAGAAGGACTTGGGGGATACGGTGAACCTGAAAGGTCTCGCCCTGATGCTGATAGCAGAGAGGGACTTGGTGAATGTCAGTTAGAATCTGATGATGATCGTTGTAGTGGGTGAGCTTCAAACCAAGGAGTTGGTTTCCGTCTTCCTTGGTAAGCTGATCGCCGAAGCTCTCAATCGTGTAAAGCCATTTGATGAGGTGGGGGAAGGCGTCGGCCTTAAACGGAATCTTATTCGTCTTGTAGCGCTTCTTCGTTTTCGGAATGAGAAATTCGGGTATGATCGGGTTAACAAACGAGCCTCCCGCGATATGCTCAAACTCATGATCACCGTAGATATAGGCCACCCAATCGAAGAACTTGTTGAGAGCCGAAACGTGGGTTCTTTGGCTATCCGGTGTCAGGTTTCTCGACTTCAGGAAGTCTACAAAAGTTGGGAATGATTGCGCTTTCCCAACCTGATCCAAAAAGGGGTAACGCTTGAAGTCTTTTGGAGCACGAATTAGGGGGAGAGCGATCCGCGATTCATGACAGATTTGTGGAAGGTAAAATGAGATGTAGTCAGCGAAAGCGTGTAGATTTTTCCCAAACCTGTGATCTTCAAACCCTCTTTTTTGTCTGTATTCGATGAACTGTTCGAAAAGTTCATTCCAATTCATTGCTACGGATTCTGGAAATTCCCAACGGGTGCCATTTAAGTGAACCGGCAAGGAAAAATAGCCGCAATTGCGACGCCCCCCGTGGAC
This sequence comes from Sulfitobacter sp. HI0027, assembly GCF_001634775.1. NCBI lineage: Bacteria > Pseudomonadati > Pseudomonadota > Alphaproteobacteria > Rhodobacterales > Roseobacteraceae > Sulfitobacter > Sulfitobacter sp. HI0027. The sequence continues at coordinate 106,644 of NZ_LWER01000131.1, read as the reverse complement.
ATATGGTTCCGTTGTTCGGTCCTGCGATCGCTTGCCAGAAAATTCTGCTGCTCTGCGTTTGATCTGTTGTTCGACCTCTTCAGACGAGAAGCTAAGAAGGTTCGTTTCAGATAAAATGTTAATCACAACTAGAACTGATGGCGGAGGGCACTTTGCTGTAGCAGATTGGTGAAGATTAACCAAATGACTGTTCAGGTTGAATACTTCTTCTACTGTGATGTCGGAGAATTTGTGCCAGTCGGTCGAGTAAATCCAGGACAAGCTGTGCTGATTAACTCTATATTCAACTTGGACGCCATGATCATTCATCGCGTCTTGATCAGCCTCGTATGATGAAATGAAGCGCAGCAACTCCGTGCCCATTGTTTTCCTCAGTTCGAGGTTAACGGTCTTTCGAAATCCGAAGCCAATGGGTAATATGATCTTCGCCTCTCGCCATAGGCGGAATAAAACTAGTCTTGCGGTCGATCGCAGTCCTTTGCGAACTATACCCTCAGGGGCCGTTTCAAACCACTTGAGCTTCTGCACAAGTGTATTATGGATGTTCTTCACTCCTTGCGCGAGATCGAACAGCTCTTGAACGATCCGAGTTGGATCGGTTCCTGCAAATACCGCGTCACGGACCTCTTGCGCCCGGAACTTCGCGTATCGGACTGTCTTGGTCCCCTCTTTGTCGTATCGAACTCGCGCTCGTTCAACAGTATCCGTCGTGGCTCGGTGGAGGTCTGACAGCTTGATGGACTTGATTAGCAGGTGATTGCTCAAGTTGATCATATGCTGTCTCCATGGGGCATATTGGACAACATTCGCTGTGCAATGTCGGTGTGCCGCTTGGCAATCCAGGCCCTTATGTCGCGCTCTTTGTCAGTCTGTCCCATTGCAAAGTGATCGATCATTCTTAGTTTGCTCTCAAGAATAATCGGATCTTCACGCGCGTAGTGCGCTGTCGATGAACTGTCCTCATGACCCATCAACTTTTGAACTTCCGGAAGCCTGAGCCCATATCCTCCTTCAACTGGAATGAAGTTCAGCATGAACACGCCGTAGAAGTGGCGCAGCGAGTGGGGCGTATATGGTTTACCATTCGGCTTGCGAGGAGCGCCAGATCGAATGCCCGCCGCATGAAAGGCTTTAATTCGATTATTGTCCTGCACGAGGCTATAGGGACGTCCGTTCCCGAGCGTTCTAATGTCCTGAAAGACCATGCGATCAGGAGTGATAGGTCTGTGTTCATATCGAAGATAGTTTTCGAGAGCTTCGAAGAATATGTCTCGTAGCTGAGGTATAATATAGGTTTCAGAAAATCTGCGCCCCTTAAACCGTCGCGCATATCGTTGAGGTAATTGGTCGGCATATCGATGGCTCTCTGGGTCATGGACGAAGACCTCCCGATTATCGAAGTCGATAGCCTCCCATGGTAGTTGTATGGCTTCACTTGTGCGCAGGCCCGCGCCTGCCATGAGTGACCAGACGGCTTGATCACGGAAGCAGTTGGCAGCATCGAGAAGAGGCATCAGGTATTCTGCGGGATAATCCAGCATTTCATTATCTTTACTGGATGTTTCTCCGCCAATCTTGCTGGATATAGACATCCCACCTTTCGGCCTGTCGATCCCATTGGGCTTCCAACGCGTTACACCCGCCAGCATGGACTTCTGCATCATTCTCTTAATTTCAGTGGCAGAACGATGGCTTTTCTTCAGAACCTTGAATAGCTCCATTGGTGCAGCTCCTTCAACGACTTCGATGCCGTCCCAATCAGCCATATCGTTTGTCAGCGTGGACCAGTAATCAGAGAGTTCGAGAAAACGATTTATGGCGGCGGCGGCGTTTTGAGCGGACTTCCGGCTCAATGTTTTCTGTTTCAAATTGCTAACAGCTTGGAAGTATCCCTCAGCATCAGAGCTAATGTTAAGTGCATCCGGACGAGCGACACGTGCAGCCAAATACCAGTCAACGGCATTCAGGATCTCGTAGCGCGAACTGGGTTGGCCAAACACTCCGACCTCGACTAGGTAGTCTAAAAACTGGGCAACTACATTTGAGTATCTGTCTACGGTCGCAGAAGCTTCTCCGCGTTTGATGAGTGCGGCCACAAACGTGTCCATGACATCCAGAAATTCTCCATCGTCATCAATCAACCTAAGGGTGTCATATTTTCCCCATTTAGAGCGGACTCGTGTAAAGTTCTTCATTTGTTCCAGTGCCTCCAAAAGGGGCTCCGACGATACACATTAAGGTGTGCATGTCAATACGCGCAGTAAGGTCAGGAAACGTTAACGGCTTCAAGCATTTGGTAGAGGTGTAGGGCTGTTTTAATGCGTTCTAATGTCAAGGTAAGATAAGAACCGCGGACCTACTGATTACAAATCAGTTATAAGCACCAAACTATGCTTAACTATGTAAAACTATCCCAGACCCGTATGTATAAGTTATAGCTTGTAAATACGGGTAATGTTATGCAATGTGGCTTTCCGTGGGGAACGGTATAAAACACCGCTTTCGTTCCCCAGGATGTTCCCCAAACGGGTTGGGGAACAGATTTTGAGGGGGCGAACATGGCGAAGCTGACGGCAACCGGGGTTGAAAAGTGGAAGATCACAGACAAGCGGCAAGAGGTGCCGGATTCCCTAATGACGGGTCTTTATTTGGTTGTTCAGCCGAGCGGGCGGAAGGGCTGGCAGGTCCGCTACCGGTTCGGGAAGAAGCACCGCCGCATGACTTTGGGAAAGTACCCCCTACTTTCGCTGGCGGAAGCACGGACACGCGCCAGTGAAGTCTTAATCGCGGCGCAGGATGGACGCGACCCGGCAGGCGAGAAAGAAGCCGAAACGAAAGCGCGGGTTGAGATCGAACAATCGGGCCGTGACAAGGTTTCGACACTTGTCGACCAATTCGGCAAGCGGCACCTCTCCAAGTTGAAAACCGGGGAAGCCGTGAAGCGTGAGATGGACAGGCATGTGGTCGCGGCATGGGGTGAGCGTGACGTTCACCATATCACCAAGCGCGACGTGATCGACCTGCTCGACGGAATCGCAGATAGCGGAAGAGTTGTGACCGCGAACCGAGTGCGGGCATATCTAAGCAAATTTCTGAATTGGTGCGTTGAGCGCGACATTATCGACCAGTCGCCTGCTATAGGCATCAAACCGGTGGCTAAGGAGCAGAGCCGAGAGCGTGTGTTGTCCGATGATGAAATCCGCTGGCTTTGGATCGCTTGCACCCGGCACGGGCAGCCGTGGGGCCACCTTTGCAAAATGCTGCTTCTGACGGGCCAGCGGCTTGGAGAGGTAGCCAAAATGACCGACGACGAGGTTAGCGGGGATCTTTGGCATCTCGACGCTGACCGGACTAAGAACGGGCGCGCCCATGACGTGCCGCTATCAGAACCCGCAAGGGACGTTTTAGAGAGCGTGAAGCGCATCAAGGGCGATAAGGGCTATGTTTTCACCACGACCGGCAGAAGCCCATTACAGGGCTATCACAAGGGCCGGAATTACATTGGCGAACGCATGGCAGAGGTCGCCAGTGAAGAGCTTGGCGAACCGGTAGTAATTCCCCATTGGACGTTTCACGATTTGCGCCGCACCGCTGCGACAGGTATGGCGCGGCTTGGTATTCCAGTGCGCGTGACAGAGGCTGTCCTGAACCATGTGAGTGGATCGGCAGGGGGTATCGTGAGCGTATATCAGCGCCATGACTATGCCGACGAAAAGCGGGACGCGCTGAACGCTTGGGCGCGCATGGTGGTCGATCTTGTGGAAGGCACGGCGGATAACGTGGTGCGGATTGGCGAGGCGCGAGCATGAACGAATGGGGCATTCCAGATTGGCGTAGTGCGGCTGCGTACGGGCGCACAGATGATTGGAACCAAAGCCGATGGTTCTGGGAGTTTTTACGGCGTCGTGACGACCTTAGGAGAGAGTTTGAGGCGAAGAAAGATGAGGAGTACGAGAGAGCTTTAGATCTGTGGAAATGGGACAACTCAGCCTCTCCCGACGGCGTAAGAACTCCCGATGAACCGGGGTTCTATGTCGGTACGTATTTGATCCACCCGAATGACCCGACCTATATTGAGAAGCTGCCAAATCCAAAGATCGCCGAACATCCTTATTGGGCCACTCCAAAGTTGCTAGACCGTAGTCTGACTACTTTAAATAAGAGCCGAATAGAGTTTGGAGAGCGCCACCACCGGATTGATTTTGACTTAGATCGGCCGTTAAGACCGCAACTTGAAGCTGCCGAAAGAGCACTAAAAGCGGTGCAAGAACACCGACACGGGAAAACCATTCAGAAAAGGAGGCATTCCCAAAAATGGCTTACCTACTTGCGGGCCATGGATGCGCGGGAAGCGAAAGAGCTAGGACAAGAAAATGCGCCGTCTGGATGGCCTGAGATAGCCGAGATATTGCCCTTAGTGAATAGCGTGGAAGGCGCGCGCAAGGCCTATCAGGCGGGTTTGGACCTGTCCTTTAATTTTTGAATTTAGCATACACTGCCGCAAACCAAATTTAGCGGCGAAGGTGACCACGGTTCTAACAAGAAAGGACGTGGCACCATGAACACCCAAACTGCAACAGAGCGCGGCAATCGCGAGGCCGGGGCGACCAACCCGGAACATGACCGCAACCCCCACCGCCGGATTCAGGCGGCAACCGTCCGGCAGATGTGCGGCGGCATCAGCGACATGAGCCTTTGGCGCTGGCTGGAAAACTCCGAACTGAACTTTCCCCGCCCGATTTACATTGGACGCCGCCGCTACTGGAAAGAAGCCGAGATAGTCGCTTGGCTCGAAGCGCGCGAGGTGGCGGCATGATCCCTCGTAACCAACGCGATAATTATGAGCGCACCTCGGAATTGCTGCACGAGGCCCGCGTAATTCTCACGGCACTTGAACTGGTAGACGACAACGCACCGGAGCGCGAAAATCTCGACCGATGCGCTCAGGCTGTGCCAGCATTGATCCGTATGCTGGAAACCAAGCTGGACGAGATCGACAAGAGCCATTCGATTGAGTGGGTTGGCCTTGGCGGCAATTCCAATGGTTTGACCGACGAGGAAATCAAAACGGCGCGGGGTGAATAATTGAACACCCATATCAAAGAAACCGCCGGTCCCGTTGGAGCGGGAACCGGCGCGGGATTGAAAGCGGGCAGCTTACACCCCGATCAGTACGCAAATTCTCAGAATATGGCAACGGTCTTCTATTGGGACCGTTCCACCAACAGCGTTGAGCGACTTCGGTCTGGCCGGGATGCAGAAATGAATAGGCCCCGGCCAGACGACCGCGAACGCGCAGTGCGCTCGATTGGCTATGCTCTGACGCTGGACACCTCACAGGCATGGGAAGGGCTGAGCCTGATCCTAGAGGCGCGCACGACCACGCGAGAACGTGCTGCGCTGGCTTATGCTGCATTGAAGGCGCTCGACGATGACACAGCTTACCGCACCGCGTCGGTGGCGTTGTTTGGCGTCATAGATGGCGAGGTGCTGGCATGAGCGTTTATCAGGCTAGCCCGTTAAAGCGCCGCCGCGCCACTAAAGAAGAGATGGACAGTCGGGCGGAATTTCTCATTTCCTACGCCAACGCCCATTCTCCGGTGACCGTCCGACAGCTTTTTTATGCAGCGACCGTTGCCGAGATTGCGGGCATTGAGAAAAGCGAACTTGGCTACAATAAAGTGCAGGCGCAGGTTCTTGAACTGCGCCGCACCGGGCGTCTCCCATATTACTGTATCGCGGATTCGACCCGCTACATGCGCAAACCTCGAACCTATGACGGGTGGGAGGCCGCGCTAGAGGAAACGGCACAACTCTATCGCAAGAGCCTATGGGCAGAATCCGGCGAAGAGGTTGAAATCTGGCTGGAGAAGTCGGCGTTGGCCGGTGTTCTTTACCCCGTTACGGCGGAGTATGATGTCCCGCTTATGCCGACCGGCGGATACACCTCCGAAACCTTTGCATATGGCGCTGTCAATGCAATGCGAGGTTCAAGCAAGACGCTAGTTATTTATGCGCTCTATGACTTCGATCGTTCAGGCAGAGACGCGGCGGGATCATTGCAGGAGAAGGTGGAGCGGTTCGGCTGCGAGTTCGATGTGCCGGTCAAGTTCAATCATCTTGGTCTTTCTTATGATCAGGTCATCGACCTTGGCCTGCCGACACGACCGGCGAAACGGAACACCGTTGCGGACCAGCGATGGCCCTATGATTTTGCGGCTGAGCTGGACGCTATTCCGCCCGACACGATCAGGGACATGGTGCGGGATGCTATCGAGTATCATCTGCCCCCGCACCAAATGCGCGTCCTAAAAGACATAGAACAGGCTGAGCGCGACACCCTGATGCAATTTATCGGGAGGGCGTCATGACCTACTACACCCGCCAACCGTTCCAGAAGGCCGCGTCAGGCGCTGAGATCGAGCGACTTCTGCACCACCTGCCGACCGTCGCGCAATTGGCTGAGGAACCTTGGGTCGAAGGCTTCGCTAAATCTGTCCTGAAGCAGTCACGCCGCCGGGGTTGGTCCCCCTCCCCCAGGCAACTGCCCGTTATGCGCCAGTTGGTAAACGCCCTGTTCACCCGAACAGACGGCGGAGCCGACGACATTCAGATGATCGAGGATTAAGCGATGGGACGTGATCGCAAGAATGAGCGCCGCGCCGAGCATTTTACCGCGATGACGCGCAACATGATGGAGACGCCCGCTTGGCGGGCGCTCTCGCCTTGTGCGCAGGCTCTTTACCCGTGGCTTCGCTTAGAGTGGCGCGGTGCAAAGGCGAACAACAACGGCAAGTTGCGGCTGAGCGTCCGACAAGCTGCGGAACGCATGGGCGTTAACGTGAAGACTGCGGCCCGTGCGTTCCATGATCTACAGGCTAAGGGCTTTGTCGTGGTGGTTGAACCAGCAAGGCTTGGCTTGGGTGGAGAGGCCAAGTCACCGGCTTTTGAGCTTACGGAAATCAGCCTGCCACATAGCGACAGATCAGCGGGGCGGCGGTTGTACGTCGACTGGAAACCGGGCGCGGACTTCAATGTACAAAAAGGCGCAGTGCATAACCCGCGCGGCGGCAACCCCCGGAAAACTGCGCAGCTAATGAAGCTGGTAGGGGCTGATCTATGAATAAAACCCCGTTCCCAAAATTGGTACAGCACAGTTCCCAAAATGGGAACGTGGGGCAATTTCACGTTCCCAAAATTGGTACAAGTTGTTCCCAAAATTGGAACGGAAACAGCACTTTTCGACGACCTCACGTTCCCATTTTTGGGACATCCTTACTTACCACGTACCTACAGAGAGAAAGGGTCACAGCATGACCGAATTCCAAGAGCACTTCATTCAGCCGATGGTGGAGCAGAACGCAGAGTATCCGCTGCTGTTTATCGAAATCCTAGCCAACATGGCGGAGGACTCTCCAGAGCTTCAGCAGTTCATGATCGAGGCGCTGCGGCGCAAGGCGGAGTGGTACCAGCAGCAAGCGAACGCCACTCGGACGTTAATCGACCTCAACGAGATTGCAGCCAAGGAAGGCAAGAAAAGCCGGGAGGGCGACGACCAATGACGGACGCATCGAAGGAAACCCGCAAAGCATGTGATCAGATCATTCACCAGTCGGCAGAACTGATGCTCGAACAAGGGGCGAGTATGGGCATGCTGTTGGATCGGCTGCTTACGTTCTCAGCAGGGCAAGCCTGCAAGGTGGATGGCGCATTCCATACGGCCCAAGCATTCCGCAGCATCGCAGACCAGATCGAGGGCGGCGTTTTTGCCCATCTTGAGCCTGCCCCGGAAGGCAAAGGGCATTGACAATGAGTAGTTACAAATGCTACTATCCCAGTGAATTGAGCGGCTACCTTACCGCCAGTTCACCTTCGACCGCAGCGGCCACCACACCGCGCACGAAGCGAAAAACGCAGACGGACGGGCTTCGGCCTTCCAATTTTCGTATTCAGCGGGTCGAACTATGAGCATCAAACTCCACCACGATCTAAACACCGCCACGGCAACTCAGCTTGATCTCAAGGCTGACAGTGAAGGCCGCATTTCGGGCTATGGCTCGATCTTCGGCAACACCGACCGGCACGGCGAAGTTGTCCAGCGCGGCGCGTTCGCCAAGTCGCTGGCAGACCTAAAGCAGCGCGGCGAAATGCCGGTAATGCTTTGGTCGCACATGCAGGAGCAGCCAATCGGGCGCTGGACCTCTATGAGCGAGGACAGCAAGGGCTTGCGGGTCGAAGGGTTCCTGAACCTCAAGACTGAGCGCGGGCGTGACGCTTACGAGCATATCAAAGCGCGGGACGCTGGCGGGCTTTCCATCGGCTACAAGGCATCAAAGGACGGACGGAAGTACGCGGGCAAGGGTATCTTCCATCTGGTCGAAGTCGAGCTCTACGAAGTCTCAATCGTTACGGTCCCGGCCAACCCGGCAGCCCGTATCGAAGGCTTCAAATCCCTCGAAAGCAAATCAGAGGCAATCGACATGCTGCGCGAATGTGGCCTGTCCAAGAAAGCAGCGGCCCGCTTTGCCGCTGGCGGCTGGTCTGCACTGGCAGACGGTTATGACGAACAGAAACTTAAGCGGCTGGCGGATTCAATCGACGCGGCAACCAACATCATGAGGACACGAGCATGAAACACGACAAGCACATCACACCCGCAGGCAAGGCAATCGAACACCTGCGCACGAAATCTGGCGATCAAGACCCCATCGACATGCTGGCGCAAAAGCTGGGCGATATGATGGACGCTACCAATTCGCGGCTAGAAGGCATTGAGAAGGACACCAAGGGGCTGAGCAGCACCCTGGACGATGTTGAAAAGAAGATGCTCCGGCGCGGTGGCGGTGACCCTACACCGCAGACATGGGGCCAACAGTTCATTGCGACCAAGGGTGAAGACCTGAGCGACCTTTCGCAGCGCAACTCTGGCAGCGTTCAGATGAACGTCAAAGCCCTAACCACCGGCGCAACGTCTGGCGGGGCTATCGACGTGCCTATGCGCGATCAGACCAACATGATGCCCCAGACGCGGCTTCCGGTTCGGGCGCTGCTCAACGTCATCGCGACAGACAGCGGCACCGTTGAATATGCCTCTCAGACTACGCGCACGAATAACGCGGCAACGGTAGCTGAGGGCGCGGCCAAGCCTGAAAGCACATACGAGTGGGAACTGAAGAACATCCCCACGCGGGTCATTGCCCACTTCACCAAGGCCAGCAACCAGATCATGTCTGACGCGCCACAGGTGCAGGGCATGATCGACAGTGAGCTGCGCTATGGTCTGACATTGGTCGAGGAGCAGCAGCTTCTGTTTGGCAACAACACAGGCTCGAACCTCGACGGCCTTACGCCCAACGCAACGGCTTATGATGCGACAACGCTGGCAGGCTACACACCCGCAACCAATATCGACACCATCGGCGTTGGCATCCTGCAATGCACCCTTGCCGACTATATGCCCACAGGCATGGTCCTCCATCCGTCTGACTGGTGGGCTATGCGCTTGCTCAAAGACACTGACGGCAAGTATCTGCTGGGCGATCCGCAGACAGTTGTTGCGCCTAGCCTGTTCGGGCTGCCCGTCATTGTCACCAAGAGCATGACAGCAGGGTCGTTCCTTGTCGGTGACTTCGCATCGGTAGGGACGCTCTTCGACCGCTGGCAACCGCGCGTTGAGGTTGGCTTCGAGAACGACGACTTCACCAAGAACTTGGTCACGATCCGGGCTGAAAACCGTCTGGCACTTGCGGTCAAGAATGGTGACGCGCTGGTCTATGGCAGCTTCTAAGGGGTACCGCCCGATAAAAAAATGGAGGGGCGGAATTCGCTTACCGGCTACGGCTCCTCCGTGCGCAATATCTGGTGGCGAAAGCAGGGGTGTCCCCTACCTCGCCACCAAGCGCCAGATCGGCAGCCTGCGGCCTTGTACGGTTTCCCTAAACGCAGGTCCGTTAGTCAGAGAGTGGGTAAACCCTGACATCGTGCGGCCCTATCCCAAAGGCGGGGCGCGGCACGAAACTTTCACCAGCAGAAGCGAGACAAATCATGACTGAGCAGACTGAGCGTATCGCGATCCTGCTGGAACTTAAGAACGAAGAATTCAAAAAGAACGCCAAAACAGCAGCCGCTCAAATTGACCGCCTTGAGCGTAAGTTCAATCCTTTGGCTGCGGCTGAGGAGCGCATGAGGCGCAAGCAGGATCAGCTTAACGCGGCATTAGAGGCCGGGACGCTGACCACGGCGCGTCACGCCAAGGGCATGGACCTTTTGCAGCGCGAGTATGAGCAGACCGTCGATAAGATCGAGCGGACTAGAAACAGGGTCCTCGCAATGAATAGCACGGTTGCGGCGCAGACGGGTTTCATGGCCCGTAACCGCAACATGTTCCAGCAAGCAGGCTGGCAGGTTGGTGACTTCGCGGTGCAGGTGCAGGGTGGCACATCAGCCCTGACAGCCTTCACGCAGCAGGGTTCGCAGCTTCTGGGCGTCCTTGGCCCGTGGGGCGCTGTCATGGGCGCTGTATTGGCCGTTGGTGCGCCTTTGGCCGCTGTTCTGTGGAACCTTGGCGAGGCAACCGAGGAAACCAAGGAAAAGGCCAAGACCTTCGCTGACCGTGTGGGCGAAGCGGACGCGGCGCTTGCTGCAATGTCCGCGACTGCGGCAGACGTGTCAGACCTTGAGACATTGCGCAAAAAATACGGCGAGTTGACCGAGGAAGTTCGGGATATGGCGCTGGCACTGTTTGAAATCGACAAGCGCGAAGCCTTGGAAAAGGTCAGCGGGATCATTGAAGACGTGACCAGCGAAATTGCGAAGGCTTCCGAGGCATCGGCTGGCGTAGTCGCTGCTGCACTGGCTGCTGCGAACACAGACGCAGGGCGAAAGGCTGCTGAGGATGTTCGGCGCGAAATCGAAAAGCTGCAAACCAGTATATCTATGTTTGAGAACACTGGGCAGCCCGTTCCGCAGCACTTCTTTTCGCAACTGGCCGAACTGCGCGAAGAGCTTGCGGCGGTAGAAGGCGACTTTGCGAACATCGGTTCACTGGCGCAGGAAATCAACATATCGCCGGACCTGCTGAACCAAATCTCTCAGGCTCAAGCTGGGCTGGAAGCTGCGCGTGATGCTGGCGATTTCTCTGCCATGGCAACTCAGCTTGGCCTAATCCGTGATCTGCTAGTCGAAGCTGGCGACACAGTTTCGCAAGACGTTGTTGATGGCGTCACGCAGGCGCAGGAGAAGGCCCGCGAAATGGCTGCCCGACTGCAAGAAGGACAAGATGCGGCAGAGCAGATCGCCCGTGTTGATCTAGCGGGGGGCATTTCAGCGGGGGTTGATGAGGCGGCGAAGCTGGCGAAAAACTTCGGCATTGCGCTTAGCTTCGCGCGGCAGATTGCAAAAGAACAGGCAGGGCCGGAAAAGCCCAAGCTTGGCTACAATCTAGAGGGCGGTGGTCGCAACCCGATCCCCAATGACGTGACAAACGCCAATCTCGGCTATGGCAACCTCATCAACAGGGGGCCATCGCGGACGCGCTTCGATGTGCCTAACCTTTCCGGTTCGGGCGATGTGAGTGGTTTGGAGAGCGGCAGCGGATCGTCCAGCGGTGGTCGGTCCCGTTCGGGCGGTGGTCGTGGTGGACGTGAGCAAGAACCGTTGTTCAGCATTGCTGAAAAGGAACTGGAAAAGCTGCAACGCTCTATCGAAATGCTCGGCAAGTCCAAGGAGGAAGTCGCGGCGCTGACCGTCAAGCACAAGCTGCTGGATGAGGCCAAGAAACGCGGCTTGGATATCACCGACGAACTGCTGCAAAAGATCGACGCCGAAGCGGCCAACGTGGGCAAGCTGGCGGGTGAATATGAAAACGCCCGCGACAAGATGGCCCAGATGGAGAAAATACAGGGCGAGTGGAAAGACAGCATCATTGACGCGGCTATGGGCGGCGCAGATGCGATGGACGCTTTCACGAATAGCCTCAAGCGAGCGGCGCTGGAATACCTGCTGTTTGGTGAGGGCATGTTCGCTGGCAAAGGCGGGGGCGGTGGCCTGCTCGGCGGCATCATCAGCGCGTTTAGCGGGGCGCGGGCGAATGGTGGCCCGGTGCGCTCTGGTGGCGCTTATCTGGTGAACGAGAACACGCCGAATAGTGAGGTGTTCGTTCCTTCGCAGTCTGGCGGCATTCTCAACGTGCCGCAGGCGCAGGCGGCATTGCGCGGGTCAGGCGGTGCTCGCGGAACGATCAAGCTTATCATTGAAGAGGGTGATATGTTTGCCTCCCGCGTGAGAACGGAGGCAACCGGTGTTGCCGTTGAGGTGACGCGCAAGGGCATCCAGCAGAATAGTCGGTCGCAGGCGGATAACAAATATCTACGCGGGGGGCGGTGAAGCTTAGGCAAATTTGCCGACCTAGTTCTAATTCCGGGGAGTGGCAGACTTTGCCACTCCTCCTTTCGCACCAGTAGCAGGCCTTAACACTTCGCCAGAGGTCGATATTTTTTATGCATGGCTATGCATGGGCCGAACTTCATAAATCGTCACCAAAAACTGTCGATTGTTCCCCCAGCGTTCCCCATACGTCAAAACCAAAATAGCATGCTCAATGCGGCCTGATGTAACAGATTGATTTATCTAGGAAATAAGTGGTGCCCCCACACGGACTCGAACCGCGGACCTACTGATTACAAATCAGTTGCTCTACCAGCTGAGCTATAGGGGCACTGAGGGCTCATTTAGAGAAATGGCGCGGGGGGTGCAAGAGGGGAAATGAGAGTTTCTTTCGGATTTTACACGCGGCGCGGGACGGGCTATTCATCGCCAAGATTTTCAAGGTTGAGCGGAGTATCATGCAGCTCGTTTTGCACACAGGTGTTCATTTCACGGAAGACGAGCGGCTGCTGAAATGCCTGCTGCGCAATCAGGATGATTTTGCCAAAACCGGCGTCAAAGTGCCCGGGCCCAGCACCTATCGCAATCTGTTTCGCGATACGCTCAACGCGATGCACAAGGCAGAGCCTTCTGAGGTGGCGCGGGATGTTCTGCTTGATGCGATTCTCGATGAGGACGCAGCCAGCCGAGTGATCCTGTCGGATGCGAACTTCTTTCGCTCGCCGGCCACGGCGTTGCAAGAGGGGGTGCTCTATCCCGCGGCCGCCGTTCGGATGTTACGCATGGCGCAGCTGTTTCCCGAGGACGAGATTCGCATCTTTATGGCGATCCGAAACCCCGCGTCGCTGGTGCCGGTGCTCTATGACAAAGCGGCGGACAAGACTTCGGGGGCCTTCTGGGGGGAGCGGGGGCCGGAAGACCTGCGCTGGTCTGAGACGATTGCCCAATTGCGCGAAGCGGCGCCGGGCATTCCGATCACAGTCTGGTGCAACGAAGACACGCCGCTGATCTGGGCGCAGATCATCCGCGAGATGGCCGGATTGGAGCCGGAGACCAAGATCAAAGGCGGCTTTGATCTTCTGCACGCCATCATGTCCGAAGAAGGGATGCGACGGTTCCGCAGCTATCTCGACACCCATCCAGAGATGTCCGAGGCGCAGAAACGGCGTGTGATCACGGCGTTTCTCGACAAATACGCGCTGGAAGAAGAGATCGAAGAAGAACTCGACATGCCCGGCTGGACCGAGGAATTGGTCGAGCGGATGACGGCGCTTTATGACGCGGATGTCGAAATCATCCGCGCCATGCCGGGCGTCAGCCTGATCGCGCCTTAAGTGCCAGCGGCGGCCAATTCGGTGATCACATCATAGGCCATGGCCACATCCTCGGCCGTGGCGGTGAAGGCACCTGCTTGAAAGCGGATCACCAAAGCTCCGTCGATGCGGGTCTGGGTCAGGTAAATGCGGCCATCATCGTTGATGCGATTGAGCAGGTCTTGGTTATGCGCATCAAGGTCTGCGGTCGCGAGGTGGCGGAAGGTGAAGAGGGAGAGCATTGGCGGGGTCACGATCTCGAATCCCTCCGTCGCCTCCAGCCGTTTGGCCAAGTCCTGCGCCCATGTCACGTGGTTGCGGATCATCTCGCGCAGCCCTTCCAGCCCATGGGCACGGATCAGGAACCATAGTTTCAGTGCCCGGAAGCGGCGGCCCAGTGGGACCGACCATTCGGAATAGTTCACGATCCCATCCGCGCCGTGGGTTTTCAGGTATTCGGGCTGGATCGCCAATGTGCGGACCAAATCGTCGGGATTGCGCAGGAAATGTGTGGTGCAATCAAACTGCGCGCCGAGCCATTTATGCGGGTTCATGACCACGGAATCGGCCCGCTCGACCCCGGCCCAGAGGCTGCGGAACTCAGGGCAGATCATCGCCGATCCGGCCCAAGCGGCATCGACATGGGTATAAAGCCCCTCGGCCTCGGCCACATCCATCACGGCGGCGATATCATCGCTGGCCCCCGCGCTGGTGCCGCCGGTGCAGGCGATGATGCCCGCGGGCTGATGCCCCGCCGCGCGGTCGGCAGCGATAGCGGCGCGCAAGGCATCGGCATCCATCGCGCGGGTTGGGCCGTGGGTAGGGATACGCACAAGGTTCTCTTCGCCCAGCCCCGCAATCCAAATGGCGCGGTCGACCGAGGTGTGCACCTCTGCCGAGCAATAGACCCGCAGGCGCGGCTGGCCCGACAGACCCGCTTTGTTGCCCTGCCAGTCCAAGGCCCGCTCACGCATTGTCAGCACGGCGCAAAGCGTGGCGGAACTGGCGCTGTCTTGGATCACGCCGGTGAACCCATCGGGCAGACCGATCGCTTGGCGCATCCAATCGCAGACGCGGGTTTCCAGCTCTGTCGCCGCCGGAGAGGTTTGCCACAGCATGCACTGCGCCGCGATGGCAGAGACGAAATATTCCGCCAGCACCGAGACAGGCGCGGCATTGGCCGGGAAATACGCAAAGAACCGGGGGTGCTGCCAATGGGTCATGCCGGGCATGATGGTCTGCTCAAAATCGTCGAAAATCGCCTGCATCGCCTCGGCCCCTTCGGGCGGGGCGTCGGGCAGGGCAGAGAGCACGGCACCGGGGGCGACCTGTGCGCGGACGGGTTCATTGCGCAGGCCCGCGTGGTAGTCTGCGGCCCAATCGGCCGCACGGCGGCCCCACTGGCGGAAATCCTCCCAGTTCATCCGCGGCTCCTTTGGCCTATAATCTTGGTTGTCATACGTAATCTGTGCCCCATGTTGTTGTATTGTCTCACTGTTGTTCCGCGCGGCTTGGCCTCTTCAAGAATGATGCCGCAGCGGTTATGGTGATCGTCACGCCCTTTTGGGCGCTCTTTGACTTGGTAAGTAGCGATCAGGAAACCGTCAAGAATGGCCACAATGCCCCCCCTGCGCCGCACTGCCCGCTCCCTTCCGATTGCGCTTTTGCGCGCGCGGGAAAGGGTGATGGGGCCGATCCGGGAAATCCTGAACGAAAGCGGCATCTCGGAACAGAAGTTTCGCGTTCTGCGCGTGGTCGAGGAATCCGGCCCGATGGAGCAGACAGCGCTGGCGCAGCAAGCCTGTTTGTTGCTGCCGAGCCTGACCCGCATGCTGCGCGCGATGGAGCAAGAAGGTCTGCTGAGCCGTGCCAGTGACCCCGACGACGGGCGCAAATCTATCGTTACGATCACCGATCAGGGCCAGCAGGTGCTGCAAGACCACGCGGGCGACGCCGCCGCGTTGTTTTCGGATTTCGAAGCCCGTTTTGGCAAGCAGCGAATGGAAGACCTGCTGGATATGCTCGAAGACCTCGTTAATCTGGACATGCAGAAAAAGACTGACGGGCCAAAGAAAGACTGACGCGTAGGGGGGTTAGCCCCCCTTTGCTGCCCGCCGCACCGCGCAAATTCCGGCCAGCGCCATGCGGCTGCCCTCGGCCTCTGTCGCCGGGGCGCCCTGCTGGGTCAGAGCCCGCAAGTAAAGCTGCGCCGCGCCGCCCGTGCCGATCACCGCCAGCGTTTGCCCCAGCCAATAGGCCCGCGCCGCCGCAAGTTCCGCGCCGATCAGCGTGCCAGCCAACCGCGCCTCTGCCGTGGGCGGCGGGATATCCTTCAAAGCCAGATCAGCCCGGATGGAGGCCAAACGCCCCGCCAGCCGCTCGGGCCGCGACAGCCCATCGCTCAGCGCATCGTCAAAGGCCGTGTCGTCCAGCGCCGTGCCCTCGGCTGGGGTGCCGTCGCCCAAAAGGTCCAGCAATTCCCCGGTCAGGAAAGTCTGAAAGCTCACCACTTCGCCCGCGCTGATCTGCGCCCAGACCGAAGTCGCGCCTGGCAAGCAGATCACCCCGTCCCAGTCTTTGTTGAGGCTCAGAAAGCCCGCGATCCGTGTCTCGGCCCCTCGTAGCAGCCCGCTGGGGCTTTGCTGCCGCAGGGCGGGGATGACCTGAAGGTCGAAGTTATCCGTGGGGAGAGGCGTCGCACCTTCGGCAGTGGCGGTGCAGGGCACCATGCGGGGCGCGGCGTCGGTCCAGCCTACGGGCAGGCCCGCCACGAAGACCGGCAAACGCGGCAATTGCCACGGCGCGGTGAGTGTCTTGAGCGCGGCGTCAAAGGCCGAGGCGCTGGTCAGGCCCGCCGGGTCGCACTCCGCCGTGGCGGTCTCAAGCGCCGATCCGCCCTGCATCGCCCAGACCTGCAACCGCGCGTCTTGGACCTCAACCGCCAGCCAGTCTGCTTTGCTTACATCGGTCATCGCACCGCCTCTCGTCGTGAAGTTCCGTCTGGCATAGGCCCTGTGGGCTGCGGGTTCAATGCGTCCGATGCCCTGTCAGCCGTGAGACCGCCCAATTACTTCAAACCTAAAATATTTATCCTTGAACGAAAAAGCGACTCAGCCTAGGCTCCGTTCCAAAGCGAACCAGAGGGGAATTTCGATGCGTGCAATCTGTCTTGGCGGCGGTCCTGCGGGGCTGTACTTCGCGATTTCGCTGAAACTGCGCCAGCCCGAGGCCGATGTGACGGTGCTGGAACGCAACCGCGCCGATGATACCTTCGGCTGGGGCGTTGTGCTGTCGGATGAAACGCTGGATAATCTTGAGGTTAACGACCCCGTCTCGGCACGCGAAATCCGCAGCCATTTCGCCTATTGGGACGATATCGCCCTGCACCACAAGGGCAACGTGATCCACAGCACCGGCCATGGTTTCTGCGGTATTGGGCGCAAGCGGCTGCTGCTGATCTTGCAAGAGCGGGCGCGCGCGTTGGGCGTGAACCTGCAGTTCGAGACCGAGGTCAAGGATGCCTCCGAATACATGGATGACTACGATCTGGTGGTCGCCTCCGACGGTCTGAACTCCAGAACCCGGATGGAATTCGAAGAAACCTTTAAGCCAGACATCGACGTGCGCCGCTGCCCCTTCGTCTGGCTCGGCACGCATCAGAAATTCGACAACGCTTTTACCTTCATCTTTGAAAAGACTGACAAAGGCTGGATCTGGGTCCACGCCTATCAGTTCGACAAAGACACGGCGACTTTCATCGTCGAATGCAGCCAAGACACCTTTGACGCCTATGGATTTGGTGAAAAGACCCAAGAAGAGACCATCGCGATCTGCGAAGAGATCTTTAAGGACCACCTCGACGGCCACAAACTGATGACCAACGCCAGCCACATCCGCGGTTCGGCTTGGATCAAGTTCCCTCGCGTGCTTTGCGAAAAGTGGAGCCACCAGAATGTTGTGCTGCTGGGCGATGCCTCGGCCACGGCGCATTTCTCGATCGGGTCGGGCACGAAACTGGCGCTGGAATCTGCGATCTCGCTGGCGAAACATGTCAGCGACGACAAAGACCTGACCACCGCCTTCGAGAAATACGAAGAAGCCCGCCGCCTTGAAGTGCTGCGCCTGCAATCGGCGGCGCGCAACTCGGTAGAATGGTTCGAGGATGTTGAGCGTTACCTCGATCTGGACCCGGTGCAGTTGAACTACTCCATGCTGACCCGCAGCCAGCGGATCAGCCACGAGAACCTGCGCGAGCGTGACCCCAAGTGGCTGGAAGGAGCCGAGAAATGGTTCCTCGACCAAGCGGGTGCCGACAGCAATGGCCCCGTCCGCGCGCCGATGTTCGCGCCGTTTCAACTGCGTGACATGAAGCTCGAAAACCGCATCGTCGTCTCGCCCATGGCGCAGTACAAGGCCGTCGATGGCTGCCCGACCGACTGGCATTTCGTGCATTACGCCGAACGCGCCAAGGGTGGCGCGGGGCTGGTCTATACCGAGATGACCTGCGTCTCGCCCGAGGGCCGCATCACGCCGGGCTGTCCGGGCCTTTATGCGCCTGAGCACGAGGCCGCGTGGAAACGCCTGACCGATTTCGTTCATGCCGAGACCGAGGCGAAGATTTGCTGCCAGATTGGCCACTCGGGCCGCAAGGGCTCCACCCAACTGGGTTGGGAAGAGATGGATGCGCCGCTCAAGGCGGGCAACTGGGACATCATCTCGGCTTCCGCGATCCCGTGGTCGGACAACAATGCCCTGCCCAAAGCGGCGACGCGCGCGGACATGGACACAATCCGCGACGAATTCGTCGAAGCCACCCGCATGGCCGAGCGCGCCAACTTCGACATGGTCGAACTGCATGCGGCACACGGCTACTTGATCTCGTCCTTCATCTCGCCGCTGTCGAACCAGCGCGAGGATGCCTATGGCGGCAGTCTTGAAAACCGCATGCGCTACCCGCTTGAGGTGTTCAAAGCGATGCGCGACGCTTGGCCCGAAGGCAAGCCGATGGCGGTGCGCATCTCGGCCAACGACTGGGTCGAAGAAGACGGCGTGACCCCCGACGAAGCCGTTGAAATCGCTCGTATGTTCAGTGAGGCGGGGGCCGATATCATCGACGTCTCGGCAGGCCAGACCTCGAAACAGGCCAAGCCCGTCTATGGCCGCATGTTCCAGACCCCGTTCAGCGACCGCATCCGCAACGATGGCGGCATCAAGACCATGGCCGTGGGCAACATCTATGAGGCCGACCACGTGAACTCGATCCTGATGGCGGGGCGTGCCGATCTGGTCTGCCTTGCCCGGCCACATCTGGCCGATCCCTATTGGACCCTGCACGCCGCGGCCGCCATCGGCGACCGCCACGCCGATTGGCCGCTGCCCTACGGCCCGGGCCGCGATCAGGCATGGCGTCTGGCAGACCGCGCGGCGGAGATGGAGAAAGTATGAGCCATATCGTCATCACCGGCGGCGGCACTGGCGTTGGGGCCGAGATCGCCCATGCGGTGGCCAAAACCGGCGCCAAGGTCACCATCATGGGCCGCCGCGAGGGGCCGCTGCGCGATCAGGGCCTGCCGTTTCAGACCTGCGACGTGACCGATGCGGATGCCGTGCAAGCGGCCTTTGCCGCCGCCCGCGCCGAGAATGGCCCGATCACCGGCGTCATCGCCAATGCGGGCGCGGCGCATTCCGCGCCCTTCCACAAGATCACCGCAGAGGACATGAATGATATGATGGCGGTGAACGTCACCGGCGTCTTCAACGTCTGGCAGGCCGCGCTGTCGGAGATGAAAGACGCCGGGCAGGGGCGTTTGATCGCCGTGGCCTCCACCGCGGGGCTCAAGGGCTATCCTTACGTTGCGGGCTATGTCGCGGCGAAACATGGGGTCGTCGGTCTGACCCGCGCGCTGGCGTTGGAACTGGCGCGCACGGGCATCACGGTGAACGCAATATGCCCGGGCTTCATCGACACGCCGCTCTTGGAACGCTCGGTCGAGAATATCACGGTGACCACCGGCAAAAGCGCCGAGGAGGCCCGCGCCTTGCTGAAACGCGCCAGCCCGCAGAACCGCTTTGTCGAAACCTCCGAGGTCGCAGGTGCTGTGCTCTACCTGCTGTCGGATGCCGCGGCTTCGGTCAACGGCCACGCGCTCGCGCTATCGGGGGGCGAAGTATGAGCGATGTGGCCAAGGATCGCGTGCGCCTCTGGCTGCGGCTGCTGAAAGTTGTGCGGGGGCTGGAGCAAGAGTTGCGCGATACGCTGCGGCGCGAGCATAACACGACGCTGCCGCGGTTCGACGTAATGTCGGCCCTCTCGCGCCATCCCGAAGGGCTGAAGATGAGCCAGCTTTCGGGCGTGCTGCGCGTGTCTAACGGCAATGTCACCGGCATCGCCGACCGTCTGAGCGAGGAGGGGCTGGTCGAACGCATCCCGGTACCCGGCGACCGCCGCGCGATGATGCTGCGCTTGACCCCCGCGGGCACGGCGCAATTCGCCCGCCAAGCGCAGGCGCATGAAGACTGGATCAACGAAAAACTGCGCGGAATCTCCTCCGAGGAAGCCCGCGCCATGGCGGCCCGCCTGCAGGCTTTCGCCGCCCAAACGGAAGAAAAGGAAAAAGCCAATGCGCAGTGATGTGACGCATTTCCAATGTGAAATCAAAGACCGGATCGCCACCGTGCGGCTTGACCGGCCTGACCGCAAGAACCCGCTGACCTTCGACAGCTACGCCGAGCTGCGCGACTGGTTCCGCGATTTGGTCTATGCCGATGACGTTGATGTGGTGATCTTTGGCTCCAACGGCGGAAACTTTAGCTCCGGCGGAGATGTGCATGATATCATTGGTCCTTTGACCCGCATGAACATGAAAGAACTGCTGCGTTTCACCCGCATGACCGGCGATTTGGTCAAGGCCATTGTGAACTGCGGCAAGCCGGTCATTGCCGCCGTCGATGGCGTCTGCGTGGGCGCGGGCGCGATCATCGCCATGGCCTCGGACCTGCGGCTGGCAACGGCTGAGGCCAAGACCGCCTTTTTGTTCACCCGCGTGGGTCTTGCGGGCTGCGACATGGGCGCCTGCGCGATCCTGCCGCGCATCATCGGCCAGACACGGGCGGCCGAACTGCTCTACACCGGGCGCGCCATGTCTGCCGAAGAAGGGGAACGCTGGGGTTTCTACAACCGGCTGGTGACAGGTGAGACGCTGGAAGGTGAGGCGCTAAAGCTGGCGCAGAAAATCCAAGCCGGCCCGAATTTCGCGCATATGATGACCAAGACGATGTTGGCCCAAGAATGGGCGATGTCCATCGAACAGGCGATCGAAGCCGAGGCGCAAGCACAGGCGATCTGCATGCAAACGGGCGATTTTGAACGCGCCTACAACGCTTTCGTCGCCAAGGAACGCCCGGTCTTCGAAGGGGACTGAGCCACGAATAGCCAAAAGATAAATACGCGGGGAGGCGTAAACCATGGCTGACAAAAGTTTTCTCGACTGGCCCTTTTTTGAGCCACGCCACAAGGAGTTGGCGCTGGCTTTGGATGAGTGGGCGGCACGCGAGTTGAAGAACGTGGATCACGGCGACACCGATGGGGCCTGCCGCGATCTGGTAACGATGATGGGCCAAGACGGCTGGCTGCGCCACAGCGGCGCGGAGGGGGACGAGGTGCTTGATGTGCGCAGCCTTTGCCTGATCCGCGAAACGCTGGCGCGCCACGACGGATTGGCGGATTTTGCCTTTGCTATGCAGGGGCTTGGCACCGGCGCGATCTCACTTTTCGGGAGTGATGAGCAAAAGGCCGAATGGCTCCCCAAGACCCGCTCAGGGCAGGCTATCTCGGCCTTTGCCCTAACCGAGCCGCAGTCCGGCTCAGACGTGGCAAACTCCACCATGACAGCCACGCCAGACGGCAACGGCTATGTGCTCAACGGGCGCAAGACGTGGATTTCCAACGGCGGCATCGCGGATGTCTACACTGTCTTCGCCCGCACCGGAGAGGCACCGGGCGCCAAGGGGTTGTCGGCCTTCATCGTGCCCGCCGACACACCGGGGCTTAGGGTCGAGGAACGGCTAGAGGTTATGGCGCCGCATCCACTGGCCACCTTGCATTTCGATGGCGTGAAACTACCCGGCTCGGCGCTTTTGGGTGAGGCGGGGCGCGGCTTTGCCATTGCCATGTCGGTGCTGGATGTCTTCCGCTCCACCGTCGCCGCCGCCGCCCTCGGCTTTGCCCGCCGTGCGCTGGACGAGGCGCTTTTGCGCGTCACCAGCCGTCAGGTACAGGGCGCGCCGCTGAGCGAATTGCAACTGGTGCAGGGCCATATCGCGGACATGGCGCTTGACGTCGATGCCGCCGCTTTGCTGGTTTGCCGCGCCGCTTGGACAAAAGACAGCGGCGCGCCGCGCGTCACCCGCGAGGCGGCGATGGCCAAGCTTTTCGCCACGGATCAGGCACAAAAGGTGATCGACAAGGCCGTTCAATTGCACGGTGGCGACGGCGTGCGCAATGGCGAGGCAGTGGAGCGACTTTACCGCGAAATCAGGGCCTTGCGCATTTACGAGGGCGCGTCGGACGTGCAACGTATTGTCATCGCCCGCCAGACTTTGGGAGCCATGTCATGAAACTGCACCCGACCGGACATGAAGACACCTTCGCCCGTGAAAACCTGCCGCCCTTCGACCAGTGGCCAGACTTGCTGTTGGACCGCTTCGACTATCCCGATCGCCTGAACGTCGGCGTAGAACTAACTGACAAGATGGTGGAAAAAGGGTTTGGCGACCACACCGCACTGATCGGCAACGGGCGCCGGCGCACATACAAGGAGCTAGCTGACTGGACCAACCGTCTGGCTTCCGCGCTGGTCGAGGATTTGGGGGTGAAACCCGGCAACCGGGTGTTGATCCGCTCGGCCAACAATCCCGCGATGGTGGCCTGCTGGTTGGCGGCGACCAAGGCGGGGGCGGTGGTGGTCAACACCATGCCGATGCTGCGCGCGGGCGAGCTTGCGGCCATCGTCGACAAGGCCGAGATCACCCACGCGCTCTGCGACACGCGGTTGATGGATGAGATGACGGCATGCGCGAAAACCTCCAAATTCCTCAAAACGGTCGCGGGTTTCGACGGCACCAGCAACCACGACGCCGAGTTGGACCGTCTCGCGCTGGAAAAACCGGTGCAGTTCGAGCCGGTGGACACCGCGCAGGACGATGTGGCGCTCTTGGGTTTTACCTCAGGAACCACCGGTAACCCTAAGGCAACAATGCATTTTCATCGCGATCTTCTGATCATCGCAGATGGCTATGCGCGCGAAGTGCTGAACGTCACGCCAAGGGATGTTTTCGTCGGCTCGCCGCCCTTGGCCTTTACCTTTGGCCTTGGTGGCCTCGCGGTTTTCCCGCTGCGCTTCGGGGCCGCCGCGACGCTTTTGGAGACCGCAAGCCCGCCCAACATGATCGAAATCATTGAGAAGTACAAAGCCACCGTCTGTTTCACCGCGCCGACCGCCTATCGCGCGATGTTGCAGGCGATGGAAGAGGGCGCGGACCTCAGCAGCCTGCGCGCTGCCGTTTCCGCCGGAGAGACGCTGCCTGCACCGGTTTATCACGAGTGGCAGGAAAAGACCGGTAAACCCATGCTTGACGGCATCGGCGCGACGGAAATGCTCCATATCTTCATCTCGAACCGCTTCGACGACCACCGCGCCGCTTGCACCGGCAAGCCCGTCACGGGCTATGAGGCGCGGGTGATTGACGCCGACGGAAACGAGGTGCCGCGCGGCGAGGTAGGCCGTCTGGCCGTGCGGGGTCCAATCGGCTGCCGCTATTTGATCGACAAGCGGCAGGCGGATTATGTCAAGGACGGGTGGAACATCACCGGCGACAGTTTCACCATGGACGAGGACGGCTATCTGCATTTCGCCGCCCGCAACGACGATATGATCATCAGTTCTGGCTACAATATCGCCGGGCCGGAGGTCGAAGCGGCGCTGTTGAGCCATCCTTGCGTCAGCGAATGCGGGGTGGTCGCCGCCGCGGATGACGCGCGCGGCTCTATCGTTCAGGCGCATGTGGTTCTGGTTGACGGAACGGCCGAAGACGCCAATACTATCAAGATATTGCAGGATCATGTTAAAGCGACCATCGCACCCTATAAATACCCGCGCGACATTCGTTTCATCAAAGAACTGCCCAAAACCGCGACCGGCAAGATCCAGCGTTTCGCGCTGAGAGAGGATACATGAGCAGTTTCGACGAAGCCTCCAAAGGCGCCAAGATGGATTTCGCCAAGGACAAATCCTATGGCGATTACCTCGGGCTGGACCAAATCCTGACCACCAAGAATCCGCTCGACATGGCGCATGATGGGCTGCTTTTTATCATCCAGCACCAGACTTCGGAGCTATGGATGAAGCTGGCGATCCATGAGTTGACCGCCTGCCGAAAGGCGCTTCAGGCCGGGGAATTGCGCCAGAGTTTCAAGATGTTGACCCGTGTGGCACGGATTTTCGAGCAGCTTAATTCGGCTTGGGACGTGCTGCGGACCATGACGCCGAGCGAATATACCCAGTTCCGTCCGCACCTTGGTGCCTCTTCTGGGTTTCAGTCCTACCAGTACCGTCTGATCGAATACCTGCTGGGCAACCGGATCGCGGCGCTGACCAAACTGCATGAACACACGCCCGAACCCCATGCAGCGCTTGTGGCGGAGATGCAGCAGCCGAGCCTCTATCAGGTGGCGATTGATCTGCTTTGCACACGGCTGGGGGAGCCTTCGCTTGCCGGCAGCCCCGAGCCGCAGGCTTGGCAGCCGAAGGCCGAGGTTCAAGCCCTGTGGAAACAGGTTTATGAAGACCCGACAACCCATTGGGAACTTTACGAATTGGCGGAAAAACTGGTCGATCTCGAAGACTACTTCCGGCGTTGGCGGTTCAACCACGTCACCACCGTGGAACGTATCATTGGTTTTAAGCGCGGCACCGGCGGCACTGCTGGGGTGACCTATCTGCGCAAAATGCTTGAGGTGGAGCTTTTCCCCGAGCTTTGGCATGTGAGAGGAGCAATGTAAGTGTCTGTTTTGAAAAAAGATCAGTTCATCCTGCCGGAGGGCGTCATCTACCTCGACGGCAATTCGCTGGGGCCATTGCCCAAGGCCGCCGCCGTGCGTGTGCAGGAGATGATCACTGCTGAATGGGGTGAGATGTTGATCCGCGGCTGGAACCAAGCCGGTTGGATGGAACAGCCCGCCCGCGTTGGCAATATGGTTGCCGGGATCGTTGGCGCGCCAGAAGGCTCGGTCGTGATGGGCGACACGCTGTCGATCAAGGTTTTTCAGGCGCTGGCCTCGGCGGTGAAGCTGCGCCCGAGACGCAGGGTGATCCTGTCGGACAGCGGCAACTTCCCGTCGGATCTCTATATGGCCGAGGGGCTGGTGGGGCTTTTGGAGCAGGGCTATGATTTGCGCACCGTAGCGCCAGAAGAGGTGACGGAGGCCATCGGCGAGGACATCGCCGCGTTGATGCTGACCGAGGTCGACTACCGCACTGGCCGCAGGCACGACATGAAGGCGATCACCGAATTGGCCCATGCAAATGGCGCGGTGATGATCTGGGATCTGGCGCATTCAGCGGGCGCGCTGCCGGTGGACCTTGCGGGCAGTAACTGCGAATTCGCGGTGGGCTGCACCTATAAATACCTCAACGGCGGGCCGGGTGCGCCGGGCTTCATCTACGTCCGCCCCGATCTGGCCGACGAAGTGCAACCGGCGCTGGCCGGTTGGCTGGGGCACCGCCAGCCATTCGCTTTTGAGCAGAGCTACCAGCCCGGACAGGGGATCGAGCGGATGCGCGTCGGCACCCCGCCGGTGATCCAGTTGACCGCGCTTGAAGTGGCGATGGAGCTTTGGGCGGATGTGGACATGCAAGAACTGCGCGCGGCCTCTATCGCGCTGCAAGAGCAGTTTATCAAAGAGATCGAGCGCGACGTGCCGCAGCTGACCCTGGCCAGCCCGCGCAACAGCGCCGAGCGGGGCAGTCAGGTGTCGTTCCGCTTTGACGAAGGCTATGCCGCGATGCAGGCCGTGATCGACCGCGGCGTGATCGGCGATTTCCGCGCGCCCGACATCATGCGTTTTGGCTTCACGCCGCTTTATATCGACGCCGAAGATGTCTCCAAAGCGGTCGCGATTATCCGCGATGTAATGGAGAACCGTCTCTGGGATAACGAAAAATACAAGACCCGCGCGCGGGTGACCTGACAGCGTCAGGCGCACTCGCTAAGCTGGCGATACGACCCAATAGAACGGGCCCGGACAAGAGGCCCAAACCAACCAAGGGAGACTGAAATGAAGATGAAATCACTTGTGATGGCGGCCTCGGTCGCGGCACTGGCGGCAGGCGGCGCATGGGCCGAAGAGGGTAAGGTGAAGGTCGGCATGATCACCACCCTCTCGGGCGGCGGCGCGGGCCTTGGCATCGACGTGCGCGATGGCTTTATGCTGGCCACAAAGATGGCCGGGAACGAGAACCTTGAGGTCGTGGTCGAAGACGACCAGCGCAAGCCCGAGATTGCAGTGCAATTGGCCGACAAGATGATCCAGTCCGAGAAGGTCGACGTGATGACCGGCATCATCTGGTCCAACCTCGCCATGGCCGTGGTGCCCGCGGCGACGGCGCAGGGCAAATTCTACCTCTCGCCCAACGCAGGCCCTTCGGCGCTGGCGGGCAAAGGCTGCAACCCGCTTTACTTCAACGTGGCATGGCAAAACGACAACCTGCACGAAGCAGCGGGCGCTTATGCCAATGACACGGGCTATGAAAACACCTTCATGCTGGCGCCGAACTATCCTGCGGGCAAGGACGCGCTGACGGGCTACAAACGGACCTATGACGGTGCAGCGGCCGGCGAGGTCTATACTGATCTGGGCCAAACCGACTATGCCGCCGAGATCGCGCAGATCCGTGCCTCGGGCGCTGACAGCGTGTTCTTCTTTTTGCCCGGCGGGATGGGGATTTCCTTCCTCAAGCAATATGCCAACTCGGGCGTGGATCTGCCCGTCGTGGGTCCGGCCTTCAGCTTTGACCAAGGCATCTTGCAGGCCGTGGGCGAGGCCGCTCTTGGGATCAAGAACACCAGCCAGTGGAACAAGGATCTTGATAACGAAGCCAACAAGACCTTCGTCGAAGCCTTTCAAGAGGAATACGACCGTCTGCCGTCGCTCTACGCCAGTCAGGGCTATGACACCGCGAACCTGCTGCTAAGCGCGATGGAGAAGGCGGATGTGTCGGATGCCGAAGCCTTTGGCGCGGCGCTGAAAGAGGCTGATTTCGACAGCGTGCGGGGCAAATTCTCGTTCGGTAACAACAACCACCCGATCCAAGACTACTACGTGCGCGAAGTGGTCAAAGAGGGTGGTGTCTATACCAACAAGCTGATCGGCCCGTCGTTGACCGATCACGCGGATGCCTACGCGGCTGACTGCAAAATGTAATCCCGCGCGGCCCCGGGCGCTGAATTGGCGCGCCGGGGCCGACGTATCAACGCTTTCACGCCGGTCCTCGCGTCCGGCGCGCCGGGAGGCTTTGCCAAATGTCACTCATCCTGCTGATTGAACAGGTGTTGAACGGAGTCCAATCCGGGGTCATGCTGTTTTTGATGGCCGCGGGGCTCACGCTCATCTTCGGGGTCATGGGGCTCATTAACCTCGCCCATGGTTCGCTCTACATGGTCGGTGCCTTTGCCGCCGCGGCGGTTGCGGCGGCGACGGGGTCGTTCCTCTTGGCGCTGGTGGCGGCCTTGGCCGCGGCGGCGCTGGCGGGCTGCTTGATCGAGATGACGGTGATCCGCAGGCTCTATGACCGCGACCACCTTGACCAAGTGTTGGCGACCTTTGCGCTGATCCTGATTTTCTCAGAAGGCACACGGTTTCTCTTTGGCTCCTTCCCGCTGTTTCTCGACATTCCTTCCGCGCTGGCGGGGCCTGTGACCCTGCCGGGCGGCATCCAGTATCCGCTCTACCGGCTCGTGATCATCGGCGTCGGGCTGGTGATTGCTGCAGGTCTGTTTCTGCTGATCGCCCGCACGCGCATCGGCATCCAGATCCGCGCAGGTGAGGCCGACCGCGAAATGATCGCAGCGCTTGGGGTCGATATCGCCAAACTCTACACGCTGATCTTCGCCCTTGGGGCCGCCCTTGCGGGTCTCGCCGGTGCGCTGGTGGGCGCGATCCAGTCGGTGCAGGTGGGCATGGGGGAGCCGGTGCTGATCCTTGCCTTTGTGGTGATCGTTATCGGCGGCATCGGCTCGATCAAGGGCGCGCTGATCGGGGCGCTGTTGGTGGGGCTGACGGATACGCTTGGCTCTGTCCTGCTGCCGCTCTTTTTTGCGAATTTCATGGAGGCCTCGGCGGCCACGTCCGTCGGCTCCTCGCTCGCCTCCATGTCGATTTACATTCTGATGGCGGGGGTCTTGCTGTTCAAACCCACCGGCCTCTTTGGGGAGGCCTGAGCCATGATGCGCGAAAAACTCGTAAACCTCTTTCTCTTCCTGCTGCTGCCGGTGACGGCGTTGGCGGCTTTCGCGTTGGACGAGCCATTCATCATCACGCTGGCCACCAAGGCGGCGATCCTCGCCCTTGCGGGCGTGGGGCTGAACATCGCGCTCGGCCTCGGCGGGCTGGTGAGCTTTGGCCATGCGGCATTCTTTGGGATCGGCGGCTATGCCATGGGTATTCTCGCCGCCCATGCGCAGAGCTACACACCGATCATGGAGAGCCCATTTCTGATCGAAGGCACCAAGTCGATGCCGGTGATCTGGCTGGTGGCGATCGTGGTCTCTGGTCTTGCTGCGCTGCTGATCGGGGCGCTGTCTTTGCGCACCTCGGGCGTCTATTTCATCATGGTCACGCTCGCCTTCGGGCAGATGCTGTTCTACTTCTCGATCTCATGGCCCGCCTATGGCGGCGAGGACGGGCTCTCGATTTATGTGCGCAACGGCTTTCCGGGGCTGAACACGCTTGATCCGCTGACCTTCTTTGCCATCGCCTTTGCGGTGCTGGCGCTGGTGCTGCTGTTTGCGGGGCGTCTGGCGCGGGCGCCCTTTGGCCTTGCGCTGTCGGCGGCGCGGCAGAATGCCGAGCGGGTCGAAGCCGTGGGTCTCGCGCCCTTCCGGCTGCGGCTGGTGGCCTTTGTCATCTCGGGGGCGGTGACAGGGCTGGCGGGCGCGCTTTTTGCCGATCTCAACCGTTTCGTCAGCCCGACGATGTTCTCGTGGCAGACCTCTGGTGAGATCATGATCTTCGTGATCCTTGGCGGGGTGGGGCGGCTCTTTGGCCCGGTGGCCGGGGCGGCGCTATTCATCTTGCTTGAGCATGTCTTGGGCGGGCTGTCGGAGTTCTGGCACATCTATCTGGGGCTGCTGCTGTTGCTGGTGGTGCTCTTTGCGCGCGGCGGCATGATCGGCCTCGTTGCTGGACGGGAGGTGGCCCATGACTGAAGGGATGACAGATGTGCTGTTGGACGTGCGCAACCTGCACAAAAGCTTTGGCGCGTTGAAGGCGACTGATGATGTCTCCCTCACCCTGCGGACGGGCGAAATCCACGCGCTTATCGGCCCCAACGGGGCGGGCAAGTCGACGCTGATCAAGCAGATCGCGGGCGGGCTGCGATCGGACAGCGGATCGGTCCA
The DNA here is from genome assembly GCF_001634775.1 of Sulfitobacter sp. HI0027. NCBI lineage: Bacteria > Pseudomonadati > Pseudomonadota > Alphaproteobacteria > Rhodobacterales > Roseobacteraceae > Sulfitobacter > Sulfitobacter sp. HI0027. The sequence continues at coordinate 77,272 of NZ_LWER01000131.1, read as the reverse complement.
ATTTGCCGGACAGGACGTGACGCCGATGACCACCGTGCAGCGTGCGCGGGCGGGGCTGGGGAGGACCTTCCAGATCTCCTCGCTGGCGATGGAATATACGGTGCTGCAAAACGCGGTGCTGGGCGCGCTTGGGCAATCGGGCCGGGTGATGCGTTTCTTCGCGCCGGTGATGCGGCAGCAGAAGTTGCGGCAAGAGGCGATGCGCGCCTTAGAGTTGGTAGGCCTCGCGGATCACGCGGCCAAGCGCACCGCGGACCTGTCGCATGGGCAACGTCGCCAGCTTGAAGTCGCCGTGGCGCTGACCCTGCGGCCCAAGGTGTTTCTGATGGACGAACCGATGGCGGGGCTCGGGGCCAGCGGCTCTAAGGAGATGACCGGCTTTCTCGACGGGCTGCGCCGCGAGGCGCCGATCCTGCTGGTGGAACATGACATGGACGCGGTTTTCGCGCTGGCGGACCGCATTTCGGTGCTGGTCTATGGCCAGATCATCGCCAGCGGCACGGCGGCCGAGATCAAGGCCGATCCGCAGGTCCGCGTGGCCTATCTGGGCGAGGAGGACGCGGCATGAGCTTGCTGGAGTTGAACGACATCACTGCCTCCTACGGGCCGACGCAGGCGCTTTTTGGCGTCGATCTGTCGCTAGAGGCAGGCGAGGTCTGCGCGCTGATGGGGCGCAACGGGATGGGCAAATCCTCGACCATCAAGGTGATCTGCCGGATGCTGAAACACGATGGCGGTGGGCTGCGCTTTGACGGGCGCGACATCGCGGGCCTGCCCAGTTTCCGCGCCGCGCAGGCCGGGGTGGGTCTGGTGCCCGAGGGTCGGCGCTGTTTCGCGCCGCTGACGGTGCACGAAAACCTCATCGCCGCCGCTCGCCCCGGTGCATGGGACGAGGCGCGGGTCACGGCGCTTTTCCCACGGCTGGGGGAGCGGCGCGATCAGGCGGCAGGCTCGCTTTCGGGCGGGGAGCAGCAGATGCTGGCGATTGGCCGTGCGTTGATGACCAACCCGAAATTGCTGCTGCTGGATGAAGCGACCGAGGGCTTGGCCCCCGTGGTGCGCCAAGAAATCTGGGCCGCTGTGGCGCAGCTTAAACGCGACAGCGGGCTGGCGCTTTTGGTGGTGGACAAATCCCTCGCCGAGCTGCGCCGCGTGGCCGATCACGCCGTCATTCTCGAACGTGGCCGCTCGGTCTGGTCTGGCCCGATGCCCGCGCTCGATTCCCAAATCGCCGATCAATTTCTCGGCGTGTGACTGTTAACAAAAAGGAACACGACATGTCGCATCAAATCATTCAGCCCGAAGGCTGGGCCCCCGCGAAGGGCTATGCAAACGGCGTGCTGAGCGCGGATGGTCACCTGTTCGTCGGCGGTCAGATCGGCTGGACCGCCGAGCAGAAGTTCGAATGCCATGACTTTATCGGCCAGATGAAACAGGCGTTGCAAAACATCCGCGAGGTGGTCGAAGCTGCTGGCGGCACGCCCGAAGATATCACCCGTCTGACGTGGTATGTGACGGATAAGAAAGAATACCTTGCCGCGCAAAAGGACGTGGGCCGCGCCTATCGTGAGGTCATGGGCAAGCATTTCCCGGCCATGGCAATGGTGGTCGTCGCCGAATTGGTCGAGGATGACGCCAAACTTGAGATCGAAGCCGATGCGGTGATCTCGCGCTAAGCGATCCCGCCGCCGGGGTCAGCCGCGGCGGCGCAACGCCGGAAGCGCCGCCGAAAAGGCCGAGGAGAGCGCAAAGAGACCTGCGGCGATGCTGACGATGCTGGGCCCTGTCGGCGTGTCGAATTCCAGTGATGCCATCAGCCCGCCCAACGCCGCCAGAGCGCCCAGTCCCATCGCCCAAATCGCCATAGTCTCAGGCGTGCGGGCAAAGGGGCGGGCGGTGGCGGCGGGGATGATCAGCATGGCGGCGATGAGCAGTGCGCCCACGACCTTGATGGCCACGGCCACCATGATCGCCAGTGCCAGTGTCAGGATCAATTGCTCGCGTTTCGGGTTCCCGCCGGAGGCCTGCGCCAGGTCCGGGTTCAACGTGGCGGCCAGCAGCGCAGACCAGCGCCACGCCAACAGCAGCGCCACGGCCAGCGCACCGCCCCAAATGACGGCAAGGTCGAAGCGGGTGACAGCAAGGATTTCCCCAAAAAGGTAAGACGACAGATCAACCCGCTGCCCCGGCAGCAGGGACACGGCCACCAACCCAAGCGCCAGCGCGGAATGGGCCATGACGCCCAAAAGCGCATCGGCGCTGACATTGCGACCCGAGAGCGTGCTGATCACCAGCGCCATCACCAGCGCCACCAAAAGCACGCCTGCGGTGATCGGCAGATCGGTCGCCAGCGCCAAGGCCACGCCTAGCAAGGCCGCGTGGCTGGTGGCATCGCCGAAATAGGCCATGCGCCGCCAGATCACGAAACAGCCCAAGGGCGCGGCGGCCAGCGCTACGCCAAGCCCGGCAAGCGCTGCGCGCAGAATAAATTCGTCAAGCATTCTCGGTCTCTTTGTGGTGCCCATCACATGCGTCGCCGTGGTGATGGGTGTGATGGTGGTGGTGATGGTCGTGATCATGGCGGTAAAGCGCCAGCGCCCCTTGGGTGCCGCTGCCGAAGAGCGCGCGGTATTCAGGCGCGTCAGCCACGGTTTCGGGCGTGCCTTCGCAGCAGACATGGCCATTGAGGCAGAGCACCCGGTCACTGGCGGCCATCACGACGTGAAGATCATGGCTGACCATCAGCACGGCGCAGCCCAAGTCTTGGCGCACCGTTTCGATCTGGCGGTAAAAGGCGGCAGAGCCGGGTTGATCCAGCCCTTGGGTCGCCTCATCGAGGATCAACAGATCGGGCTTCTCCAGCAGCGCACGGGCCAGCAACACGCGCTGGAACTGCCCGCCGGAAAGGTCGACCATCTGCCGCTCGGCCAGTTCCGGTACGCCAGCGGTGGCAAGGGCATCGCGGATCGCCTCGGGCTTTTGGCGGCGCGGCAGGTTGACGAAACGGCGCACGGTCAACGGCAGGGTGGCATCGATCTGCAACTTCTGCGGCACATAGCCGATGCGCAGCCCCGATTTGCGGGACACCTTGCCCGCCGCCGGTTTCAGCGCCCCGATCAGCGCCCGCAGCAGGCTGGATTTGCCCGATCCGTTGGGGCCGACGATCGTGACGATCTCCCCCGGTTCGATGTTGAAGTTCACATCGCGCAGGGCGGTTTGCCCGTCGTGGCGCAGGGTCAGGCCACGGGTCTCAATCAGGCTCATGCGCCGGTCTCCTGACAGGCGGGGCAAAGGCCCTCGGCCTCGACCACGCTGCGCTCAATGCGGAAGCCTGCGGCCCGGGCGGCATCGCCAAGGCGGCTTTTGGTGGGGGAGGTTTCGGCCTCTGCCACCGACCGGCAACTGCGGCAGATCAGAAAGGCGGGCGCGTGGTCTTCGCCCGGATGCACGCAGCCGACATAGGCGTTGAGCGCTTCGATCTTATGGGCCAGCCCGGCTTTGACCAGAAAATCCAAGGCGCGATAGGCGACGGGGGGCTGCGCGCCCAAGCCTTCGGCCGAGAGATGGGCCAAGAGGTCATAGGCGCCCAAAGCGCGGTGCTCTGACAGCAAAATTTCAAGCGCGCGGCGGCGCACCGGCGTCAGCCGCAGCCCGCGCGCGGCGCATTGTGCTTCGGCGGCCTGCATGGTGCTGCGCATACAAGCAGCGTGGTCGTGATCGCGGAATTCGATGGCGCTCATAGGGGACCTCAATTCGTTTGGGTATTGATATGTTATAACAGCGGTGGTAGCAAGGTGATACTATAACATTTTTAAGGTCTGCCATGTATCGTTTCACGCTCCCCGCTGCCATTCTTGCCTCTGCCGCATCGCCGCTTTGGGCGGATGTGCCCGCAGTCGCCACGGATATCGCCCCGGTTCACGCGCTGGTGTCTCAGGTGATGGAAGGGGTTGGCACGCCCGACCTCATCGTGCCGCCGCGCAGTTCGCCACATGGCTATGCGATGCGCCCTTCCGAGGCGCGGGCGCTGAGCGGGGCGGACTTGGTCGTCTGGGTCGGCCCGTTGCTGACCCCTTGGCTGGCCGATCCGCTGGAATCTCTTGCCAGCAGCGCGAGCCATCTGGCCTTGTTGGAGCAGCCGGGCACCCGCGTCTTGGCGTTCCGTGAGGGGGCGACATTCGAAGCCCATGATCACGGCGATGAAGGCCGCGGGGCGGAGGAGCATCCCGAAAAGGGGGATGATCACGACGCGCATGGTCACGACGCCCATGGTGACGAGGCGCATGAGGAGCATGACCACGAAGAGCATGACGATGAGGAGCATGGTCACGAAGGGCATGACCACGACGCGCACGGTCACGCAGGACAGGACGACGCAGGACATGACGCGCCAGCGCCTGACGAAGGACATGACGATCACGGGCATGATGAGGCTCATGCGCATAGCGGCGTTGACCCCCACGTCTGGCTTGATCCGCAGAACGGTCAGCTTTGGCTGGGCCAGATCGCCGAGGCGTTGGCCGAGCTAGACCCCGACAACGCCGCACAGTACCGTGAGAACGCCGCCGCGGCGCAGGCCGAGCTTGCCGCCTTGGAAGAGGACATCGCCGAGACCCTCGCCCCGGTTAAAAGCCGCCCCTTCATCGTTTTCCATGATGCCTACCACTATTTCGAAGCGCGTTTTGACATCGAAGCACGGGGCGCCATCAGCGAGAATGACGCCCGCGCGCCCGGCGCGGCGCGGGTCTCTGAACTGCGCGACTTGGTGGCCGAGAGCGGCGCGAAATGCGTCTTTGCCGAGCCGCAGTTCAACCCCGGCCTGATCGCCGCCGTGACCGAAGGGCAGGGCACCGGGACCGGCACGCTCGATCCGCTGGGGGCTGATCTGGAACCGGGCGCAGCGCTCTATGCCGATCTGCTGCGCGGCATGGCAGAGAACATGGCCGCTTGCCTGTCGGATTGAGCCTAGCGCCGAAACGAAAAAGTGGTGCAGCTGGGGAAGCTGCACCACATCTTACATGCTGAAATAACTTTTATAGAATTCTGATCAGACGGCGATTTTACCGCCGCCCTCTTTGGTGATGACAACCACCGCCGGGCGCGGAGGCATCTTGGTGTCGAAGTCGGGCCAGCGGGTAGCTGGGTCTTCGAAGGTGCTTTCCCGCTCGAAACCGGGGATGTCTTTGGTCCCGTCCGTACCGGGGTGCTGCACCGCGACGAAAAGCGTCTCGCCATCCTCGGTGAAGTAGGGGCCGCACATCTCACCGCCCACGGGGCAGCGGAAGAAGAGCTTTGAGGTGCCGCGCGCCTCGCCTTCGGTCTCTAGCGCGTAAAGCCCGTCGGATTTACCGGTCTTGCCCCAGCTGCTGCCCTGATCGGTGCTGATCCAGAGCCGCCCGTCGGCGTCCATCGCGGCGTTGTCGGGGCTGCCGAACCAGCCGTTTTCCGACGTTTCGGGGTTCCACTGCGCGCCGACCTCGGCAACCTTTGGGTCACCGCATTTCACGAGGATCGACCAAGTGCCGCTGGTGGCGGCGTGGTCGGCGTTTTCTTCCTTGATCTCGATGATATGGCCAAAACTGCTGTCGGCGCGCGGGTTAGCGGCGTTGGTGTCGCCTTCCTTGCGCTTGGTGTTGTTGGTCAGCAGGATATAGGCCGTGCCATCGCCGCGCGGCTGCGCGTCTTCGGGGCGGTCCATGGGGGTGGCGCCCAGCAGGTCGGCGGCGATGCGTGTGTCGATCATCACGTCGCCTTGGTCGTTAAAGCCGTTCTCGGCGGTCAGTGGTCCGGTGCCATGCACCAGCGGCAGCCAGTTGATCGTGCCGTCCTCTTCAAAGCGCGCGACATAGAGCGTACCCTCGTCCAGCAGAGCGCCATTGGCCGCCGGATCATCGGAAACGGTGCCTTCGGAGACGTATTTGTACTGGTAGTCAAAGCGGTTGTCGTCGCCCATATAGACCACCAGCTTGCCATCTTTGCTGACCGTGGTCTCGGCGCCCTCATGGCGGAAACGGCCCAGAGCGGTGCGTTTGACGGGGGTCGAGGTCGGGTCCATCGGGTCGACCTCAACCACCCAGCCGAATTTGTTGGGCATGTTGGGTTCGGCGTCGACGTTGAAACGGTCGTGTTTCTGGCCCCAAGCGTACCACATGCCCGGCACACCGTAGCGGTCCCATGATTTCTCCTCCGCGGCACCGGTGATGTCGGGCTTGCCTTCGGCGTCCAGCTTGTCGGTCCAGAAATAGCCGTGGAAGTTCTCTTCGGCCATTAGCCATGTGCCCCAAGGGGTCAGCCCGCCCGCGCAGTTGTTAAGCGTGCCGATGACCTGGGTGCCACTAGGATCGTCGTTGGTCTTCATCCGCGCGTGACCGGCGGCAGGGCCGCTCAGCGTCATCGCGGTGTCGAGCGGGGTAATGCGGCGGTTCATCTTGCCATCGCGCACCACCTGCCATTTGCCCGCATCGTCGCGGGCGATCTCGACGACAGAGCCGCCGTGGGCGGCCATCTCGATGTCGATCAACTCAGGCGTCATGCCTTTGAAGTGCACCTTGTCCTGACGGCCCAGACCGGGGAACATGACCTCTTCGTTGGTGTATTCGTGGTTCACGCACAAAAGGCCACGGCTGCCGTCTTCGTTCAGCGGCACGAAGCCCACGTAGTCGTTGTTATAGCCGAACTGTTTGAGCTGCGCGGCGGCGGTTTGGTTCATCACGTCGAATTCGGGCGCGTCGGCGGTGATCGGATCGCCCCACCGCAGCAGGATCTGCGCATCATAGCCGGGGGCGACGTGGTGGGTTTCATCATTGCCCCATGCCAGTTCGTCAAAGACATAGCGGCTCTCGGCGGCGCGGGCCTTGGACGGGGCGATGGCGGCGGCGGTGCCGAAAAGCGCGGTGGTGGCGGAAACCCCAAGCATGCCGCGCAGGATGTCGCGGCGGCCATAGCGGGCGTTGATCACATCGCCGATGGTGCGCGACAGGTTCGCGTTGGTGGGGATGTCGTCAAAGGCCTCAAAGGCTTCGGCCTTGTTGCCGATGGCGGGGTCGTTGAGGATATCGCGGCGGGTCATCATGCTTCCTTTGCTGACTTGGCTGGCCCCCATCTGCACCAAGACTGTCACGGTTTTATGACGCGTCAGAAGGCGCTGCGGCGAAATCCTACGATGAGTTGGCGCAGGCCCAAAGCGGCCCCGGCAAAGATCGACGCCAAGGTGACAGGCCCACTGAAGGCCAGCACCGAGATGGCCGAGATGCCTTGCCCGATGGTGCAGCCCATAGCGATCACCGCGCCTGCGCCCATAAGCCCAGCACCAAATATCTGGCGCCGCAGTTCGCGCGGGTCTTCGCAGGCCTCCCAACGGAAATGCCCCTGCCAGAGCGAGCCGAGGAAGGCGCCGACCCAGACGCCCGAGACCGAGCCGATGCCAAAGCTCAACGGGCGGACAGAGCCCTGCATGGCGTAGAGCAGTGTCTCTCCTACCGGGGCGGCATAGCTGTGAGACATGAGTGTCTGTGTGCCAAAGCCGGTCTGTGCCAGCCAAGCCGTGCCCGCCCAGCCCGAGACGATGGCGAGACCGGCGATCACGCTCCAGAAAACCATTCGAAAATCGCGGCAAAAGCTGCGGGCGCTCAGCATAAGGGCACAGATCACCATCCCCACAGCCACGCCGATCATGGCCACCGATCCGCCTGTGAGTGCGGAGAGCGCATGGGCGATGCCATCGGGCGGACCTGCGTTCAATTGCCGGGGGAAGAGGAACACACGCGCCGGGGCGAGAGGGCCAGAGAGCACGGCAAAGGCCGCCAGCCCCATGACCAAGACAATCACGAAGGCGCGCAGATCACCTCCGCCAAGCCGCGCCAATGCGCCAAAACCGCAGGTGCCCGCCAGCGCCATCCCGTAGCCAAAGATCAGCCCGCCAAAGATCGCGGGCGCCCATGAGAAGGCGATGGTCAGGTGAAAGGCGCGGTCGATGTTGATCAGGCCAAGACCGCCGAGGGTGAAACTGCCCAGCATCGCCACGCCGATGGCCAAGCCCCACATGCGCATTCGGTGGCTGGAGCCGCCATAGAGCAGGTCTTCGATGGCGCCCATTGTACAGAACCGCCCCAATCGTGCGGCAAGGCCCAGCAATACGCCGCCCAATCCACCCAAGAGGGCGGCGGTCAGCGGCTGGCCCAGAAGCTCAATCATCCTTGCAGAACAATTCGTAGACCAGCTCCAGCATTTTGCGCGGGCGGTCATCGGCCAGACGGTAGTAAATCGTTTTACCGTCGCGCCGCGGTGTCACCAAACCTTCGAGCCTGAGCCGCGAGAGTTGCTGCGATACCGCCGCCTGCCGGGTCGAGAGCAGGGCTTCCAACTCGCTCACCGATTTCTCACCCGAAACAAGGTGACACAGGATCATCAAGCGCCCCTCATGGCTGATCGCCTTGAGGAAATTCGATGCGGTCACGGCATTGGTCAGCATGCGGTCCATGTCCTCTTCGGACATGTCGGGTGTCATCACGGGCAGGGCTGTCATTCGGTCGGTTCCTCGAAATCAGTCTTGTCGCGTAATAGCATATTCAGCATGGGCCAGAAAAATTCTGCGCCGGGGTAGCCTTCGAGACGGCCCAGTTCGGTGTCATCTTCAACCAGCAGGAAGGTCGGCGTAAAGACCACCGCGCGCTGTGGGGTGACGCTGTCCTCAACGACAGAGATATCGACGCGGCGCAGCGGGGCAAACTTCCCTTCGGCGGTCTTGGGGTAGGCGGGGGCGATCTCATTGTCCCAGCGTTCGCAATAGATGCAGCCGGGCTGTTCGACCATGACCAATTCCACCGCTAAGGCGGGCAGGGCGGTTAGGGCCGCGAGGCTCAGGGCGGTCACTGTGCGGATCATTGGCTTGCCTGATTGACGTTTGGACAACACTCAACGTAATTTGAATATGTGAATTGTTCAAGCGCGGCGACATGTGTCGGCGGAGGCGGGGGGTAACATGTTCGACATCACCTATGCAGGCGCGCTGCTGGCGGGGCTGCTCAGCTTCTTTACGCCCTGCATTCTGCCGATGGTGCCGTTCTACCTCAGCTATATGGCGGGGCTCAGCGTGACCGAGTTGCGCGGCGATGGCGCGATTGCGCCGGGGGCGCAGCGTCGGTTGGTGCTGTCTTCGGTGCTATTTGCGCTTGGGGTCTCGACGATCTTTGTGCTCTTGGGCATGGGGGCCACAGCCTTGGGGCAGGTGTTTACGCAATACCTTGAGCCGCTGAGCTGGGTGGCGGCGGCGATCTTGTTGGTCTTTGGCCTGCATTTTCTGGGCGTCATCAAGGTGCCGCTGCTCTACCGCGAAGCGCGGTTAGAGGGGGGCGGCAAGCCCACGTCGATCTGGGGCGCCTATGTGATGGGGCTGGCCTTTGGCTTTGGCTGGACACCCTGTGTGGGCCCGGCGCTGGCGGCGATCTTGATGATAGCGTCGGGCATGGGGGACATCACGCATGGGGGGCTGTTGTTGTTCGCCTATGGCGTCGGGATGACCGCGCCCTTCGTGGTGGCGGCCCTCTTTGCCAAGCCGTTCCTCAGCTGGGCAGCGCGGCATATGGCGCTGGTGCAAAAGGTGGAAAAGGCGATGGGGGTCATGCTGATCCTCTTTGCCGTGCTGATCGTGACGGGCGGGGTGCAATTGATCGCGGATGCGATGATCCGTTGGTTCCCCAGCTTCACGACGTTAGGGTAACCGCAACAAGGAGGAGGACGCCAAGATGATTATCTCAAGGATAGGGGCCGCAGTGGCGGCAGCGGTGCTGGCTTGGCCATTGGCCGCGGCGGAACTGGGCGACGACGGGTTGCATAAGACGGCTTGGATGCGCGACACCTTCAAAGACCTGCGCGAGGATTTGGAGGAGGCCAACGCCGAAGACAAGCGCCTGATGCTGATGTTCGAGCAGCGCGGCTGCATCTATTGCACCAAGATGCACGAGGAGGTCTATCCCGCCCCCGAAATCGCAAATTATATCGAAGAGAATTACTTCGTCGTGCAGCTCAACCTGCACGGGGACATCGAAGTGACCGATTTCGATGGTGAGACCCTCTCGGAAAAGCAGATGGCGCGGAAATGGGGGATTCTATTTACCCCAACGCTGATGTTCCTGCCCCAAGAGGTGGCCGAAGGCGCAGCCGCGCCGCAGGCCGCGGTGGCGGTGATGCCGGGTGCCTTTGGCAAGGGTACTACGCTGGATATGCTGACTTGGGTCAACGAAGAACGCTACGCCCTCGAAGGCGACGAGGATTTCCAGCGATACCATGCGCGGTTGATCCAAGAACGCAGCAATGGCAGCACGGATTAACCCATGAAAAACAGCGCCGCGGATGTAAAGCTATTCAAAATTTTGAATTTGTTGTTGCGCCGCGCCGCATCCCTGTCTTAGGGTCAGGTAAACCGGATCACACATCACCGTGATCGGCACTGGGAGGAAGTTTTCGATGATGAGATGGATCGCCGCCGCAATTGTGTCGGGCGCGCCCGTTCTGGCCGCCGCTGAAACCGTGGCACCTGCCGACGTGACCTATGATGACTATGGTTCGGTTGAACAATCCTTGACCGGCACGGCCGGAGACGCCGCCAGCGGTGCCGCCATCGTCGGCAACAAAAAGGCGGGCAACTGCGTGGCCTGCCACCAGATCGGCGCGCTCAGCGATGTGCCTTTCCAAGGTGAGATCGGCCCGATGCTTGACGGGGCGGGCGACCGCTGGACCGAGGCAGAGCTGCGCGGCATCGTTGCCAACAGCAAAATGACCTTCGAAGGCTCGATGATGCCGTCTTACTACAAGACAAGCGGGTACATCCGCCCCGGCGATGGTTTCACCGGCAAGGCCGCGTCTGAGCCGCTGCCGCCCCTGTTGGACGCCCAGCAGATCGAAGATATCGTGGCGTTCTTGGTCACGTTGAAAGAGTAACGCGGGGCCCGTCGCAGCCAAGGGGCGGCGGAAGGCTCGACAGATCATCGCGGTCAGCGCACCGCGGCAATGGAATTACGGCGCAGAGCGCCGTTGACGCATAAGGAGATGAGAGATGAACTTCTCAAGACGTGAAACTTTCGGCCTCGGCCTTGGTGCCGTGGCGCTGACCATGCTGCCCGTGGGGGCCTCTGCCGCCACGGTCGACGAGCTGATCGCGGAATTCACCGGCGGGGCCGATATGGCCGACACCGGCGTGACCCTGACCGCCCCCGAAATCGCGGAAAACGGCAACACCGTGCCAATCTCGGTCGAAGCGCCGGGTGCTTCCGCGATCATGGTGCTGGCCACTGGCAACCCGACACCGCCCGTCGGCACCTTTAACTTCGGCCCCTTGGCAGGGAGCCGCAGCGCCTCCACCCGCATTCGTTTGGCCACGACCCAAGACGTTGTTGCCATCGCCAAGCTGGAAGACGGCACATTCGCCCGCACCAGCGCAGAGATCAAAGTCACAATCGGCGGCTGCGGTGGCTAAGCCCGCGCGCCCCTATTTTCAGGAGTTTTCAAAATGGCAGAAGGTGTAACCCCTCGCGTCAAAGTGCCGAAAAAAGCCGAAGCAGGTGAGGTCATCACGATCAAGACCCTGATCAGCCACCCGATGGAATCGGGTCAGCGCAAAGACGGCGACGGCAATGTCATCCCGCGTTCGATCATCAACCGCTTCACCGCTGAGTTCAACGGCGAGAGCGTGATCGACGTGAAGATGGAACCGGCGATGTCGACCAACCCCTATTTCGAATTTGACGCCACTGTGCCTGAGGCCGGCGACTTCAAATTCACGTGGTACGATGACGACGGTTCGGTCTACGAAGAAGTCAAATCCGTGGCGGTGGGCTGACCTGCGTCAGCCTAAACCGCGAGCGGAACAGGGAGGAAAGACATGAAATTCAAGGCAATGACCGCGGTCGCGGCGCTTTTGGTGGCCGCCCCCATGCTGGGGATGGCCGATGAGGAGGCCGAGCTTGTCGTCAACGGCGAGATCGAGATGGTGACCAAGACCGATGCGCCTGCGCATCTTGAGGGGGCTTTGCCGGAAATCATGTCTGGCTGGCGCTTCCGCTCGGATGAGACGCAGCAAACGCAGATGGACGATTTCGACAACCCCGGCATGATCTTTGTCGACCAAGCCCAAGCGGTGTGGGACACGGCAGAGGGCAGCGAGGGCAAGTCCTGCGCGTCCTGTCACAATGACGTGGAATCGATGGAAGGCGTACGCGCCGTCTATCCCAAATGGAACGAAGAGGCGGGCGAGGTCCGCACGCTGGCGATGCAGATCAACGACTGCCGCGAGACCCAGATGGGCGCCGAGCCGTGGAAATACGACGGCGGCGACATGACCGCGATGGAGGCGCTGATCTCGGTTCAGTCGCGCGGCATGCCGGTCAACGTGGCCATCGACGGCCCGGCCCAGAGCGTTTGGGAGCAGGGCAAGGAGATGTACTACACCCGCTACGGTCAATTGGAGCTCAGCTGCGCCAATTGCCATGAGGACAACTACGGCAACATGATCCGCGCCGACCATCTGAGCCAAGGTCAGATCAACGGCTTTCCGGTCTACCGTCTGAAGAACACCAAGCTCAACAGCAGCCACGCCCGTTTCAAAGGCTGTATCCGCGACACCCGGGCCGAGACTTTCAGCCCCGGCAGCCCCGAGTTCGTGGCGCTTGAGCTTTACGTCGCCAGCCGTGGCAACGGCCTGTCGGTCGAAGCGCCTTCGGTGCGTAACTGATTTAACATCCGGGCTTTTTGCCTGACATGATCCCGCCCTCTCAACCGGGGGCGGGGCCTTTCCCTGTTTTCAAGTGCTGGAGCGTAACATGCTGTCTCGCCGTGATTTTCTGCAAATGTCCATGGCTGCGGCCTCCATCTACGGCGGCTCGGGCTTCGGCAACTGGGCGCGGCTGGCGGCACAGGACCGTTTCGATCAGGATGCGCTCTTGGAGTTTGAGAAGTTCGGCAATGTCACCCTGATGCATGTGACCGACATCCACGCGCAGCTGAAGCCGATCTATTTCCGTGAGCCATCGGTCAACATCGGCGTCGGCGACAACCCCGGCAAGGTGCCCCATATCACCGGCGAGGATTTCCGCATTCGCTATGGCATCGGCGGCGGCACGCCGCTGGATTACGCCCTGACCTATGACGATTTCGTCGCCCATGCGCAGGCCTACGGCAAGGTCGGCGGCCTCGACCGTGTGGCGACCGTGCTCAACGCGATCCGCGCCGACCGGCCTGATGCGCTGCTTTTGGACGGCGGGGATACGTGGCACGGCTCGATGACCTGTCTCAAGACCCAAGGGCAGGACATGGTCAACGTGATGAACGCGCTGAAGCCCGACGCGATGACCTTCCATTGGGAGTTTACGTTGGGCTCCGAACGGGTGCAGGAGATTGTCGAGGGGCTGCCCTTTGCCGCCCTTGGCCAGAACATCTTTGACCGCGAATGGGACGAGCCTGCGGAACTGTTCAAACCCTACGAGTTTTTCGAGCGCGGCGGCGTGAAGATCGCCGTGATCGGGCAGGCTTTCCCCTACATGCCCATCGCCAACCCCGGCTGGATGTTCCCCGAATATTCCTTTGGCATCCGCGACGAGCATATGCAGGAGATGGTCGACGAGGTCCGCGCGCAAGGCGCCGAACTGGTCGTCTGCCTCAGCCACAATGGTTTCGACGTCGACAAGAAGATGGCCGGGATCGTCAAGGGGATCGACGTGATCCTGTCGGGTCACACCCATGACGCGCTGCCCGAACCGGTGTTGGTGGGGCAGACGCATATCATCGCCTCTGGCTCGAACGGGAAATTCGTTTCCCGCGTGGATCTGGACGTGCGGGACGGCAAGATGATGGGCATCCGGCACAAGCTGATCCCAATTTTCTCGGACCTCATCACACCCGATCAAGAGGTGGCCAAGTTGATCGACGCGCAGCGTGCGCCTTATCTGGATGAGTTGACCCATGTGGTCGGGCAGTCCGATGCGCTGCTGTACCGCCGCGGCAACTTCAACGGGACGTGGGACGACCTCATCTGCGACGCGCTGCTGAGTGAGCGCGATGCCGAGATCGCGCTGAGCCCCGGTGTGCGGTGGGGGCCGTCGATCTTGCCGGGCCAAGACATCACGCGCGAAGATATCTTTAACGTTACCTCGATGACCTATCCCAATGCCTATCGCACGGAAATGACAGGGGAATTCCTGAAGGTCGTGCTGGAAGATGTAGGCGACAACCTGTTCAACCCCGACCCCTATTACCAGCAGGGCGGCGACATGGTGCGCGTTGGCGGCATGGGCTTCAAGATGGACATCGCCAAGCCGCAGGGTGAACGGATCAGCGATATGACCCTGCTCAGTTCCGGTGAGCCGATTGATCCGTCGAGGAACTATGTCGTCGCTGGTTGGGCCTCGGTCAACGAGGGCACCGAAGGGCCGCCGATCTGGGATGTGGTCGAAAGCCATATCGCCAAGTTGGGAACCGTTTCCGATGGGGCCCGCACACCGGTGGAAATCGTTCTGCCAGACTGAGAAAAAGCAGAATAGGGGTTCTCACGCGGCAACAAATTCAATAAAATGAATTTGAATATGTGAGGGCCACGATATGACCGACAAAAATCAAAATGGGCCATCGCGCCGTGCCTTTCTAACGGGGGCAGGGGCGGCGGCTGCGGGGACGCTGGCGGGCGGCGCCAGCGCCCAGGCGGACCCGGCGATTGCCATTCACCCGTGGATGCAGGAGCTGGGCGACGGCGTTGACGCCGCACCCTACGGGATGCCATCGCCGCATGAGGTAGATGTGAAACGCCGCACCGTGGAGTGGCTCACTGCCGATCCGGTGAGTTCGATCAATTTCACGCCGCTGCATGACCTCGACGGGACGATCACCCCCAATGGTTTGTGTTTCGAGCGGCACCACTCTGGCGTCGCCCGCGTTGATCCGGCCCAGCATCGGCTGATGATCCACGGGCTGGTCGACAAACCCTTGGTGCTGACCATGGAAGACCTCAAACGGTTTCCCCGGCAGAACCACGTCTACTTCCTTGAATGTGCAGCGAATTCCGGAATGGAGTGGCGCGGTTCTCAGCTTAATGGCTGTCAGTTCACCCATGGTATGATCCATAACGTCATGTACACTGGCGTGCCACTGCGGCTGGTGCTGGAAGAGGCGGGGATCAAGCCCGAAGGCAAGTGGCTGCTTGCCGAAGGGGCCGATGCCGCCGCTATGACGCGCTCAATCCCGATGGAAAAGGCGCTCGATGATTGCCTCGTCGCCTTCAAAATGAATGGTGAAGCGCTGCGCCCCGAACAGGGCTACCCGGTGCGTCTGGTTGTGCCCGGCTGGGAGGGCAACATGTGGGTCAAATGGCTGCGGCGGCTCGAAGTCGGTGACCAGCCTTGGCATCACCGCGAGGAAACCAGCAAATATACCGACCTCATGGCCGACGGCGTGGCGCGCCGCTTTACTTGGGAGATGGACGCGAAATCGGTCATCACCAGTCCCAGCCCGCAGGCGCCAATCACCCATGGGCCGGGGCCGACCGTTCTGACGGGGCTGGCGTGGTCGGGTCGGGGCACGATCCCGCGTGTCGATGTGACCATCGACGGTGGCATCACTTGGCATGAGGCACGGATGGACGGGCCAAGCACGCCCAAAGCGCTGCACCGCTTTTACTATGATTTCGAATGGGACGGAAAACCGTTGCTGCTGCAAAGCCGTGCGCATGACAGCACCGGTTATGTCCAGCCCACCAAAAATGCCCTGCGCGAGATCCGGGGTGAGAATTCGATCTACCACAACAATGGCATCCAGACTTGGGCTGTTGACGCTGACGGAAAGGCTGAAAATGTCGAGATTTCTTAAACTTGCGCTGCTGGCCAGCGCCATGGCCAGCCCCCTTGCCGCCGAGCCTTTGGGCCTTGGCCGCGCCGCCACGCCCGAGGAAATTGCCCTTTGGGACATCGACGTGCGCCCCGACGGTCTGGGCCTGCCTGCGGGCAGCGGCGACGTGATGACCGGCGATAAAATCTACACCGAAAAATGTTCGGCCTGTCACGGGGTCTTTGGCGAAGGTACGGGCCGCTGGCCGGTGCTGGCGGGCGGGCAGGGCAGCCTGTCCGATGCGCGCCCGGTCAAGACGATCGGCAGCTATTGGCCTTATCTCTCAACGGTTTACGACTATGTGAACCGCGCCATGCCCTTTGGCAACGCGCAGTCGCTGACCCATGATGAGGTCTATGCGATCACGGCCTATCTGCTCTATCTCAACGATGAGGTGGATGAGGATTTCGTGCTCTCTTCGGACAACTTTGCCGAAGCGCGTCTGCCGAATGAGGAGGCGTTCAAGCCCGATGATCGGGCAGAGGTGGAGTTTGCGGCCTTTAAAGAAGAGCCCTGCATGACCGAATGCAAACCATCGGTCGAAATCACCATGCGCGCCGCCGTGTTGGATGTGACGCCCGAAGAAACCGCCGCCAAAGCCGCCGCCAAGGCTGAAGAGGCGCAAGCCGCCGAACCCACACCCGAAGCGCCGACCGCCGAGGCACCGGCGGTTGAGGTCGCCGAGGCTCCTGCCGCCGACCCGGCGCTTATCAAAGCCGGCGAAAAAGTGTTCCGTAAATGCAAATCCTGCCACCAGATCGGCGCCAAGGCCAAGAACCGCGTCGGCCCGGTGCTGAACGGCATCGTGGATGGCCCGGCGGGTGCGGTCGAAGACTTTCGGTACTCCAAACCGATGGCAGCCGCAGCCGAGGCAGGTCTGGTCTGGACCGAGAGCGAGCTCAGCGCATTTTTGGGCAACCCCAAGGGCTATATGAAGGGCACGAAAATGTCCTTCCCCGGTGTGCGCAAAGAAGAAGACATCGACGCGCTGATCGCCTACCTGCGTGATGCGTCGGAGTGATTGCGGCGATTAGAGAAAACTGACGTGCCTGCCCCCCTTGAACCCCCATACCGGGGGGACTAATCTCTGGGTAACAGTTTTGCGGGTATGGTCCCGCGAACAGGAACTGAGGCAGGCACGCATGAACGATCCGATCAACACCTATATGAATACGCTTGTCCCGATGGTGGTTGAGCAAACCAGCCGGGGCGAGCGGTCCTACGACATCTTCTCGCGCTTGCTGAAAGAGCGGATCATTTTCGTCAACGGCCCGATCCACAGCGGGATGAGCCATCTGGTCGTCGCCCAGTTGCTGCACCTTGAGGCGGAGAACCCGACCAAGGAAATCAGCATGTACATCAATTCGCCCGGTGGCGAGGTGACGGCGGGCCTGTCGATCTATGACACGATGCAATACATCAAACCCAAGGTCTCGACCCTGATCTGCGGCATGGCGGCCTCCATGGGGTCGGTCATTGCGATTGGCGGCGAAAAAGGCATGCGCTTCGCGCTGCCCAATGCCGAAGTGATGATCCACCAGCCGTCCGGCGGCTCGCAGGGCATGGCCGAAGATATCTTGATCTCGGCGCGTCACATCGAACGCACCCGTGAGCGGATGTACCAGCTTTACGTCAAACACTCCGGCCAGCCGCTGGAGACCGTTCAAAAAGCGCTCGACCGTGATCTTTGGATGACCCCCGAAGAAGCCAAGGAATGGGGCCACTTGGACGAGATCGTCGAAAGCCGTGGCAAGGCGGATGATGCCGCTGCCAGCGGTAAGGGCAAGAAAGACAAATAATAGAGGGGCCCGGCGCTGCATATTTTGCGATTGTAGCGCCGGGGTCACTGGCCTAAGCTTGAGGCCAAATCTCGCAGCCCCAAGATCGGGGCGGACATACACGACAGACCTGAAAGGTTTGAGATGGCGAATAATTCCGGCAACGACAGCAAAAACACGCTCTACTGTAGCTTCTGCGGCAAGAGCCAGCACGAGGTGCGCAAGCTGATTGCGGGGCCGACCGTGTTCATCTGTGACGAATGCGTCGAGCTGTGCATGGATATCATCCGAGAAGAGACCAAAGCCTCGGGCCTCAAGGCGACCGACGGCGTACCGACACCCCGCGACATCTGCGGCGTGCTGGACGATTACGTGATCGGTCAGGCGACGGCCAAGCGCGTGCTCTCGGTGGCGGTCCACAACCACTACAAACGGTTGAACCACGCCCAGAAGGGCGGCGATATCGAATTGGCGAAGTCCAACATCCTGCTGATCGGCCCCACCGGCTGCGGCAAGACGTTGCTGGCCCAGACGCTGGCGCGTATTCTGGATGTGCCTTTCACCATGGCCGATGCGACCACGCTGACCGAAGCCGGTTATGTGGGCGAGGATGTGGAGAACATCATCCTCAAGCTGCTGCAATCGTCCGAGTACAACGTTGAGCGCGCGCAGCGCGGCATCGTCTATATCGACGAAGTCGACAAGATCACGCGCAAGTCCGAAAACCCCAGCATCACCCGTGATGTGAGCGGTGAGGGCGTGCAGCAGGCGCTGCTGAAACTGATGGAAGGCACCGTGGCTTCTGTGCCCCCGCAAGGCGGGCGCAAGCATCCGCAGCAGGAATTCCTGCAAGTGGACACGACCAACATCCTCTTCATCTGCGGTGGTGCCTTTGCGGGCCTCGACAAAATCATCGCGGCGCGGGGCAAGGGTTCGGCCATGGGCTTTGGCGCGGATGTGCGTGACAACGACGCGCGCGGCATCGGTGAGATTTTCACCGATCTTGAGCCGGAAGACCTGTTGAAGTTCGGTCTGATCCCGGAATTCGTCGGTCGTCTGCCGGTTCTGGCAACCCTCGAAGATCTGGACGAAGACGCGCTGGTGACCATTCTGACCGAGCCGAAGAACGCTTTGGTCAAGCAATACCAGCGTCTGTTCGAACTGGAAGACACGCAGCTGACCTTCACCGATGACGCGCTGCAAGCGATTGCCAAACGTGCGATTGAACGGAAAACCGGCGCGCGGGGTCTGCGCTCTATCCTCGAAGACATCCTGCTCGACACGATGTTCGAACTGCCGGGGTTGGAGACGGTGACCGAGGTGGTCGTCAACGAAGAGGCCGTTACATCCGAGGCCAAACCGCTGATGATCCACGCCGACAGCGAAAGCAAAGAACCAGCCAGCGCGGGCTAAGACCCGACGCTAGGCAGAAAGATAGAGGGCGGGCCAATGGGTCCGCCCTTTTGCATGAAAGGAACGGTCATGAAGCGGATTTCATCGGGCGGCGCCTATGAGGAAAAGATCGGCTACAGCCGCGCCGTGGTGGCGGGCGGCATGGTCTATGTCTCGGGCTGCGTCGGTGAAGGGGCTGATGTCAAAGCGCAATGCGCAGCCGCATTGGCGACGATTGAGCGGGCACTGGCAGAGGCGGGCAGTGATTTCGCCCATGTGGTCCGCGTCACCTACATGCTGCCCGACGCTACGGAGTTTGAACCTTGCTGGCCGCTTTTGCGCGCGGCATTTGGCGCGACCCCGCCTGCGGCGACGATGATCGAATGCGGGCTGATTGACCCCAAATACCGCATTGAGATCGAAGTCACCGCGATGCTGCGCACGGGGGTAGAAGGCTAGTCTTTCTCGGGCACCAGTTCAAAGTCATCCCCCAGCCGGGCGCGCACCTCTGCGGGGTCAAGGTTTGCCCAAAGCGGCCCGCTGTCGTCGATGAAACCCGTCTCACGCAGGCTATCTTGCAGCGCGGGCATATCCAGCTCGCCCATCCAAAGCCGCGCCTTGGCCTTTCCGAGCGGTTTCCACGAGCGAGTAAGGTGGCACAGCGTCGCGGTAGTGATCCCCGCAAAACTCTGCAGGTGCTGTTCCAACCCGCGCGTGGCAGAGGAAGGGCGGCGCACAACGATGGCCACTTGCTGCATGGGCCGGGCGACCATTCCCAAGAGATGCAAGGCCGACCCTTCGGCGGCGATGATCTGCTTGGCCGCCTTATAGACCGCGATCTGTTCGCGCAGCCCGTGTTTCTCGGGGTGAAAGACGGTGTAGCCCTGCGCCGCCAGATAGGTTTCCAACGCCTCTTCCCCGATCAGGTTGCCGCGCCCTGCGGGCAATTTACTGCGGCTGATATAGAGCTTCTCTGGCCCCTCGGGCGCGATCTCTTGCGCGAACCGATTGGCGATGGTGTTGCGGTAGGGTTCTGTGCCGGTGATCAAACTTCCCAGTCCAAAGCCTTGCCCCGGTACGATCAACCGCTCGACCCGTGTCGGTGCGTCTAAACTCACCAGCGGCTTATCGCAGCCCAGAAGGGCAAGGAAATCACGCTGATACCCTGCCACCTCTCCGCCGTTGCGGGGGCGTTTGGGGATAAAGAGAATGCCGTCGATCTCTTCTTCAAGGTGATCCAGCGCCCAAAGACGCGCGGTGCTTTCAACCAAGAAATGCCCGAAATGCAGCCAGAGGACCCCGCCCCAAAGCCATGTGCCCCTGCGCTCAGCCACCTTGCCCTGCGGTGCTTCTGGCGGCGTGGTCAGCGCGCGACCGTTGCGCCAAAGTGCGGCTTGAGGGCAGGGCCGGCCATCGCTGTGCAACACCCCGGCGGGCTGCACCAACCCGCTGTCCTCAGGCAGGATGACCAGCGCATTATCTAAGGTCGTGATCTCGGTCGACCAGCCCCCCTCTGGGATCGGCGGGCGCTCGGCGGGGTCAAAGATACAGGCCCAGACCTGCCGGGTGCAATGCCCGGGTGATTTGCGAAATCCGGCGCGCTCAAGGATGCGTTTGCATTCGCGCATCCCCTCGCGGCCATAGGCCTCGGGGTGGAATTCCATCACCACGGCGCGCAGCCCGTCGAGCGCGGCATGGCGCAGAAACTCCAACTCGCCGCCTTCGATATCCATCAACAGCACGTCGGGTTTAAAGCTGCGGCGGACGTCATCAAAGCTTGCGGTGGGCACCTGAACCTGCGTCGTCTCACGCATGTCGCTATCGATGAGAGAGGAGCCGAGGAAAGAGTTGCGCAGGTGAAACGGCAGGGTTTCTGGCCGGTCGGGGGCAGAGATCACCACCTGATTGCGAAGAGTGATTTTATCTTGAAGCCTGTTGAGCGTATAGAGCGCGCGAATGTGGGGGATCAAGTTTGGGTTTGCTTCGAACGAGAGCACCGCTTCGGGCGCGGCCTTTTTGGCGACGATCGCACCCACCAGTCCCAGACCCGCGCCCATCTCAAGCACCCGGTCACCGGGGCGGACGACCGCCAGCGCGCCATCGATCTCTTGGCGCTCGTAGCGGCCTGCATTGATCCGCTGGATGCGCGTCTCGTTCAGAAAGGGGGACTGGGGCACCTTGATGCCATGACATTCCGCCGCTGCCGGTGCGGCCCGTCTTGCCTCAGTCATCGCTGCCCTCTTTCGTTTTTCTAACCCTAGCCAGAGGTCGCCCGCGCGCCAAGCTCCTTTGCGGCGAGGCTGGACGCCAAAGCCTCCATGGTGCATATAACGGACAACAGGAACGGAGACCTCGATGGGCATTCTCAATTCACTTCTGCGCGGCGTCACTTGGTGGAACGGCCAGACGCTGAACACCCAGCTTTTCACTTGGCGCAAGGGCAGCAAGGTGGGCGAAGACGCGCAGGGCAATATCTATTACCGCAACGCCGATGACAGCAAACGCTGGGTCATTTTCAACGGTGAGGCCGAGGCCAGCCGCGTGAGCCCCGATTGGCATGGCTGGCTGCACCGCACTTGGGACGAGCCGCCAACCGACAAGCCGCTGATCCACAAGCCGTGGGAAAAGGCGCATGTCGAGAATCGCACCGGCACCGCCATGGCCTATGCGCCCGCCGGGTCGCTGCGCCGCGCCGAACCTGTCGAGCGTAAGGACTATGAGGCCTGGCAGCCTGAATGATAGGTTGGCCGCGTCAGAGGTGCGGCCCCAAGTTTCACGCAATCCGGGTGGATGAATGAAAAAGCTTCTCTTGGCCGCGCTTTTGCTGGCCGCGCCGCTGCATGCCCAAGAGGGCGCACAGATCGCCAGTGCCACGGGTGGCGTTTTGCGCGCTTTGGACAAGATTTCCGGCGATACGATCGATCTGGAGATTGCCAAGGGCGACAGCCTCTCCTTGGGCAATTTGCAGATCTCCATGGTCGATTGCCGCTATCCGGCGGGCGATCCGGCGGCCAATGCCTATGCCGCGCTAGAGATCACCGAAGAGGGCAGCAGCGGCGCGCTTTTTTCTGGCTGGATGATCGCCTCGGCCCCGGCGCTGCACGCGCTAGAGCATTTTCGCTATGACATCTGGGTCATGCGCTGCAGCACGTCCTGAAAACTGACTAAATCCCCCGCGTCGAACCGTGCAGTGCCGCGTTTGGCCACATCGAGCTGCGCGTGATATTCCGCGCGGCTGATCTCTTGCGCCCCGAGAGAGGTAAGGTGGTCGGTCAGAAACTGCGTGTCAAAGAGGGTAAAACCCGCATGGCGCAGCCGATCCACCAGCGCCGCCAGCGCCATTTTTGAGGCGTTGGTCCGGCGGGAGAACATGCTTTCGCCGAAAAACGCGCGGCCCAGCGTTACGCCATAGACTCCGCCCACCAGTGCTGGGCCATCCCAAACCTCAAGCGAATGGGCGTGGCCTGCGTGGTGCAGCGCGGTATATAGGGCGGTGATCTCGGCGTTGATCCATGTGTCTTCGCGGTCTGCGCAACCGGCGACGACACCGTCGAAATCGTGGTTGATCGTGTGGTGAAAGGTGCTGCACCGCATCGCGCGGGCGAGCGAACGCGAGATGTGAAAACCATTGAGCGGCATCACCCCCCGACGCCGCGGATCGACCCAGAAAATCTCTGGGTCGTCGCGGTGTTCGGCCATGGGGAATATCCCGATGGAATAGCCGTGGAGCAGGATCTCTGGTGTCAGATCCGACATCGGTGTCAGGCGTTGCCGAGGTTGGTTTCCAGCCAATGCTCAAGCCAGTGGATGTTGTAGCCACCCGACTGGATGTCTTCTTCGGCCAGTAGCGCGTGGAACAGCGGCACGGTGGTATCGACACCGTCCACGATCAGCTCACCCAAGGCCCGACCAAGACGCGCCAGCGCTTCGGGACGGTCGCGGCCATGCACGATCAGCTTACCGATGAGACTGTCGTAATAGGGCGGGATCGAATAGCCGTCATAAAGCGCCGAATCCATCCGCACGCCAAGCCCGCCGGGGGCGTGATACTGCGTGATTTTGCCCGGGCAGGGCGCGAAATTCGGCAGTTTCTCGGCGTTGATGCGAACTTCGATGGCATGGCCATTGATGGTTAGATCGTCTTGGGTAAAGGACATCGGCAGCCCTTCGGCGACGCGAATCTGTTCGCGCACCAGATCGACACCAAAGATTGCTTCGGTCACCGGATGTTCCACCTGAAGGCGGGTGTTCATTTCGATGAAATAGAACTCGCCATTCTCATAGAGGAATTCGATCGTGCCCGCGCCGATGTAGTTGATATTGGCCACGGCGTCGGCACAGACTTTACCGATCCGCGCGCGTTCCTCTTCGGTGATCGATGGGCCGGGGGCCTCTTCGAAAACCTTCTGGTGGCGGCGCTGAAGCGAGCAGTCGCGCTCGCCCAGATGGACCGCGTTGCCCTTGCCATCCCCAAAGACCTGAATCTCGATGTGGCGGGGGGTGGTGAGGTATTTTTCAATATAGACTTCGTCATTGCCGAAGTTCGATTTCCCCTCGGCCCGCGCGGTCTGGAAGGCTTTTTCCATGTCTTTGGCGGTTTGGGCGACTTTCATGCCCTTGCCGCCGCCGCCTGCAGTTGCCTTGATGATGACCGGATAGCCGATTTCATCGCCCAGACGCTTGGCCTCTTCCAGCGAGGCGACGCCCCCATCCGAGCCGGGCACGCAAGGCACGCCGAGCTTTTTCATCGTGTCCTTGGCGGTGATCTTGTCACCCATGACGCGGATGTGTTCGGCGGTGGGGCCGATGAAGGTCAGACCGTGGTCTTCGATCACCTGCACAAATCCTGCGTTTTCCGACAGGAAACCGTAGCCGGGGTGAATCGCTTCGGCCCCGGTGATTTCACAGGCCGCGATGATCGCGGGGATCGAGAGGTAGGATTGGGTCGAGGAGGGCGGGCCGATGCAGACGGATTCGTCGGCCATGCGCACATGCATCGCGTCGCTGTCGGCGGTGGAATGCACCGCGACAGTCTGGATGCCCATCTCGCGGGCCGCGCGGATGACGCGCAGCGCGATCTCTCCCCGGTTGGCGACTAGGATTTTGCTGAACATGTCCGGCCCTTATTCCAGGATCACCAGCGGGGCGCCGAATTCGACGGCATCGCCGTCGCCGACGAGGATGCGCTTGACGGTGCCGGCGCGGGGGGCGGGGATGTGGTTCATGGTTTTCATCGCCTCGACGATGAGCAGCGTGTCGCCTTCGGAAACCGAAGCGCCAACGGAGATGAACGCAGGCGCGCCCGGCTCACCCTGCAGGTAGACGGTGCCGACCATGGGCGATGTCACAGCACCCGGGTGATCAGCCGGATCGGCGTCAGCGGCAGGTGCGGCGGCTGCGGAGGCAGCAGCGGCGGGGGCCGGTGCAGCGGCAAGCGCCGGGGCGGCTTGGTATTGCTGCTGGGGTGCGGCCATGACCTGCTGCGGTGGCTTGCGGCTGACGCGCACGTTCAGGCTGTCATCCTCGGCATAGTCGCGTTTCACCTGAAGCTCTGTCAGGTCGTTTTCGTTCAGCAGCTCGGCGAGGGCCTTGATGAAGGCCACGTCACTGTCATGGGTGTTTTTTGTCATTGGATCCTCGAAGATTTCGACAGGCCAATAGCCCGTCGCTGCGCGATTGATTGGCTCGCTTATAGGGCATGGGCAAAGCCATGAAAAGCCAACTGTTGTCTAGGGGGTAGGATCGGTTTTTTGTCGCGCAATGGCCCCCGGGGCGCAAGAATGAGGCCGCGCCACATCTTCGCGCACCGGGTCAAGGTCACCTAGGGTCAGATCGCGAGGTATTCCGCCCGCAGTTCCGCGTTGTCCAACACCTCTGCCGCGGTGCCGTCAAAGACCACGCCGCCGGTATCAAGGATCACCGCACGGTCGGCCAGTTTCAGGGCGCGCACGGCGTTCTGCTCTACCAGAATGGTGGTGATGCCCTGCGCCTTGATCAGCCCCAGCGTCTTTTCGATTTCATCCACGATCACCGGGGCGAGACCTTCGTAAGGTTCATCCAGCAGCAGCACCTTGATGTCGCGGGCCAAGGCGCGGGCGATGGCGAGCATCTGTTGCTCCCCGCCCGAAAGGGTCACCCCCTCTTGGTTCCGCCGCTCACGCAGGCGCGGGAAGAGGTCATAGAGCCGGTCGAGTGACCAGCCGATGGGCGGGGCGATCTGGGCCAGCTTGAGGTTCTCTTCGACCGTGAGACCAGAAATGATGCGCCGATCTTCGGGCACCAGCGCCAGCCCCGCAGCCGAGGCTTGGTGGCTGGCCATATTGTGCAGCGGTTGATGATCGAGCCAAATCTCGCCGCGCTTGAGTTCCGGGTCGCTGACCCTTGAGATGGCCCGCAGGGTCGAGGTTTTGCCCGCCCCGTTGCGGCCCAGCAGGGCGAGAATTTCGCCTTCATGGACGTTAAAGCTGACCCCCTGCACGATATAGCTCTCGCCGTAATAGGCATGGATATCCCAGACCGAGAGGAAGGCCGGGGCGGTTTGGGCGTGGTTGGCGTTTTTGTCTAGCGTGTCGGTGCTCATCGGGGTGTCCTTGGGGTTCGGCAACAGGATAGATCAGGCGGCGTCTTGGCTCTCGCCCAGATAGGCTTCGCGGACCTTGGGGTGGCCCTTGATCCGGTCGGGCGTGTCTTCGACCAGTGGCGTGCCTTGGGCCAGCACGGTGATCCGCTCGGCCAGCGAAAAGACCACATGCATGTCGTGTTCAATGATTGCGATGGTAATGTCGCGCTCGTCCTTGATCTGTTTCAGCAGGTCGATCGTATTGTTGGTATCGGCCCGCGCCATCCCCGCGGTAGGTTCATCCAGCAGCAGCAGGCGTGGGTCTTGGGCAAGGCACATGGCGATCTCCAGCCGCCGCTTGTCCCCCCGCGAGAGGGACGCCGCATGCATATGCCGCTTGTCGATCATGTTCATGTCGCGCAGCATTTCCTCGGCCTTGTCGATCACATCTTGCTGGCCCACGATGCGCGACCAACCGTTGAGCTGGAATGCCCCGTCGCGTTTGGCAAGACAGGGGATCAGCATGTTCTCCATCACCGTGAGATCGCCAAAGATTTCAGGCGTTTGGAACACGCGGCTGATGCCCATCTGGTTGATCTCATAGGGTTTGCGCCCCAGCACCGACTGGCCGTCGAACATGACCGAGCCGGTATCTGGGATAAGCTTGCCCACCAGACAGTTCAGCAGGGTGGATTTGCCTGCCCCGTTGGGGCCGATGATCGCATGGACAGAGTTCTCTGCCACGCTCAGGTTCACATCGCTCAGCGCCTGCAGACCACCAAAGCGTTTGCCGACATTTTTGACTTCGAGAATGGAC
Source organism: Sulfitobacter sp. HI0027 (assembly GCF_001634775.1). Lineage (NCBI taxonomy): Bacteria > Pseudomonadati > Pseudomonadota > Alphaproteobacteria > Rhodobacterales > Roseobacteraceae > Sulfitobacter > Sulfitobacter sp. HI0027. The sequence goes on along the minus strand of NZ_LWER01000131.1, from coordinate 50,859 downwards.
ATGATGTCTCTCCTATTCTGCGGCTTCGCTGCGTTGTTGGGCGGCGTCGGCCTCAACCGAGCCTGCATTTTTGTCCTTGCGGCGGAAGACACGGCCCAGACGTTGCCCACCTTCAACCAACCCACCGGGCAGGAAGATCACGACCAGCATGAACAGCAAGCCCAGCGTGAGGTGCCAGCCCTTGCCGACGAAGGGGTGGATGATCGCAACCATCGCGTCTTCGATCTTGTCGGGCATGAAGGCAAACCAGCCGTGCAGCACGTTGTCGTTGATCTTGGCAAAGATGTTTTCAAAGTACTTGATGAACCCTGCGCCCAGCACCGGCCCGATCAAGGTGCCCGCGCCGCCGAGGATGGTCATCAGCACCACTTCACCCGAGGCCGTCCACTGCATCCGCTCAGCCCCGGCAAGCGGGTCCATCGCGGCGAGCAGACCACCGGCCAGACCGGCATACATGCCCGAGATCACAAAGGCCGCCAGCGTGTAGGGCCGGGTGTTAAGGCCTGTGTAGTTCATCCGCTGCTGGTTCGACTTCACCGCCCGCAGCATCATGCCAAAGGGCGAGCGGAAGATGCGGATCGCCAGATAGAAGGCGAGGATCAGGAAGATTGCGCAGAAGTAGTAGCCGACGGAGAAAGTAAACGTCCATCCGCCGAAGAGCAGCGTCGTCGAAGAGTTCATCGCCGCGCCGAAAAGGTTGGGGAATGACGGTGCATCGACAGACTGGAGATACTGCGGATCGGAGTTGTAGATTTGCAATCCCGTCTCGCCATTGGTGATCGGCGTCAGCACCGAATAGGCGAGGTTGAACGACATCTGCGCAAAGGCCAGCGTCAGGATCGAGAAGTAGATGCCCGACCGCCGCAGGCTGATAAAGCCGATGAGCGCCGAGAACAGCCCTGCCATAATCACCGCCAGCACCAGCGCGGGCACGACATTGTAGCTGAGCAGTTTGAACATCCAGACGGCGGAGTAGGAACCGACACCCAGAAAGGCCGCATGGCCGAAGGAGAGATAGCCGGTCAGCCCAAAAAGAATGTTAAACCCGATGGCAAAGATGCCAAAGATCACGAAACGTTGCATCAGGTCGGGGTAGCCTGCGTTGAATTGCGCGAGGCCTGAATCCGCCGGAAAGGGGTTGAGGATGAAGGGGGCAAAGAGCGTGAGAACGACCACGACCCCCAAGAGAAGCGTATCGCGTTTTTCCAGTCCGAACATGTCTTATTCCTCCATCACGCCGCGGCGACCCATCAGACCGCGCGGGCGGACCAGCAGGATCACGATGGCAACGACGTAGATGATGATCTGGTCGATACCGTAGATGATGCTTTTGATTTCATTCATGGAGGCGAGGCTTTCGAGAATGCCCAAGAGGAACCCCGCCAGCACCGCGCCGGGTAGGGAGCCCATGCCGCCGACCACCACGACGACAAAGCTCAGCACCAGAAAGTCCATGCCCATGTGGTAATTGGGTGAGTTGATCGGCGCATACATCACGCCCGCAAGCCCCGCCACGGCGGCGGCGATGCCGAACATGATGGTAAAGCGGCGGTCGATGTCGATGCCCAAAAGGCCCACGGTCTCACGGTCTGCCATACCGGCGCGGACGACCATGCCGAAGGTGGTGAATTGCAAGAAGGCAAAGACGGCAGCGATGATGACTGTGGAGAAGCCGAAATAAACCAGACGCCAGTAGGGGTAGGCCAGCGAGGTGTCCAAGCCCAGCAAGGGCGCGAAGTCGAAGCTGCCTTTGAAGACTTCAGGCGCGGGCGTGGGGATCGGGTTGGCACCGTAGAAATACTTGACCACTTCCTGCAGCACGATAGCGAGGCCGAAGGTCACAAGGATCTGATCCGCATGGGGGCGTTTGTAGAAATGCTTGATCAACCCGCGTTCCATGACAAAGCCGATCAACAGCATCACCGGGATCGCAAAGAGGATCGCCAGCGGCACCGACCAGTCGATGATGGCCTGCCCCATCTCGGGACCGAACCAGTTTTCGACATAGGGGGTTTTGACCTTCAGCGGATTGCCCAGAAAATCCTTCTGGGTCTCGTCGATGGTCTCAAAACTCAGCGTCAGCAACCGTTGCAGCGTGACCGAGCAGAAGGCCCCGATCATGAACAGCGCCCCATGAGCGAAGTTAACTACGCCAAGCGTGCCAAAGATCAATGTGAGCCCAAGCGCAATCAGCGCATAGGCCGAGCCCTTGTCGAGCCCGTTAAGTATTTGCAGAAGAACAGCGTCCATGGACCCCACCTGTTAGGGATGCGTTCACATGAGGGCGGGCCCCATGTGGTGAGAAAAGGGGGCGCGCGGCGCAAGGCCGATGCGCCCCCAAAGGTTCAGTGGATCAGGCGCCCGGGTTGCACTTGCCCAATTCGCCACCGGCGAACATGGGGTGATCCGGGGCGTATTCGACCTGTGCACGCGGGGTGACCTCGACGATCTCCAGCGTGTCATATTCGTTGGTCGGGTTTTCCTTGCCTTTCATGACCAGCACGTCTTTGAAACACTGGTGGTCGTCGCCACGATACAGCACCGGACCGTTGCCCAGACCGTCGAACTCGAAGTCTTCCAGCGCTTCGACGACACCGCAGGGGTTGAAGGTGCCTGCGCGTTCCACCGCATCCGCATAGAGCAGCGTCTGCACATAGCAGGTGTGCGCGGAGTTGGAGGGTGGACGGCCATATTTCTCACCAAAGGATTTCACGAAGGCTTTGGAGCCTTCATCCTGCAGCTGCCAGTTCCAGTTCATCGAACCGATAACACCTTGCACGTTGGCACCGGCACCGGCGGCCATGAGCTCGGAATAAAGCGGCACGACGATCTCGAATTTCTTGCCGTTCACTTCTTTGTCCAGCAGGCCGAACTGCACCGCGTTGGTGAGCGAGTTCACCATGTTTCCGCCGTAGTGGTTCAGCACCAGCACATCGGCACCGGAGTTCAGCACCGGCGCGATGTAGGAGCTGAAATCCGTGCTCGCCAGCGGCGTCAGCACGTTGTTGACGGTCTCCCAGCCCATCGCCTCAGTCGCGGCGGCGATGGATTCCTGCTGGGTCCAGCCCCATGTGTAGTCGGCTGTCAGATGGTACGCGCGGCGGTCTTCGCCGTAAGCGTTTTTCAGCACCGGTGCGAGGGCGGCGGCGGACATGTAACCGTTAAAGAAGTGGCGGAAACCATTGGCTTTTTTGTCTTTGCCGGTCGTGTCGTTTGAGTGGGTTAGACCGGCCATGAAGATCACGCCCGCTTCCTGACACAGGCCCTGAACCGCCACGGCCACGCCTGAGGACGAGCCGCCGTTGATCATCACAGCGCCGTCTTTTTCGATCATCGCCTTGGCGGATGCGCGGGCGGCGTCGGATTTGGTCTGGGTGTCACCAGTGACATATTCGACCTTCTTGCCCAGAATGCCGTTCCCTTTCAGCGCCTTGGAGCTGAAGGTGTTCATCATGCCGCCGTCGCCCCCGCCATTGAGGTGTTCGACCGCAAGCTCCTGCGCGCGCAGCTCATCCAGTCCTTCTTCGGCATAGGGGCCGGTCTGGGGCACGTTAAAGCCCAGCGTGACCGTGCTGCCCGTGGGGGCATTGGTAAAGCCCGCGTGCGCCTCGGCGCGCAGATAGGTCGGCAGCGCCAACCCTGCACCGGCAACCGCGCCGGTCTGAATCAGCCCGCGGCGTGTCAGTTTCGTAAACGACATGAAGTCCTCCCATTTTTGTAAGTCGCGGCACCGGAACCTCCCCCCGGTGCCACAACACGCAATAGTGCAAAGAAACTATGGCGCGGAAACTGAAAACCGATCAATAAGGCGCTTGATCGAAACGATTTTTTTGTAAATATATTCGCAACCGTTCAGGGAGGTTTGTAAAGAATATGATGTTGCGCCGCAGAAAGACCTTGAAACAACGTATGAATTATCGCGCGGCGCGATCCGATGCGTGAGGGGCTGACCGGCAGCCGCATCCGTGAGCGGCGCGTGATGGCGGGGCTGAAGCAGGCCGAACTGGCACAACAAAGCGGGATCTCGGCCAGCTATCTGAACCTCATTGAACACAACCGGCGCAGAATCGGCGGGAAGCTGTTGCTCAATATCGCCCACGCGCTTGGTGTCGAGCCGCAGGCGCTGACCGAAGGGGCCGAAGCCGCGCTGATCGCCACCCTGCGCGAAGCGGCAGAGGATGCAGCGCTTACGGGGCCCGAGAGTGACCGAGCGGATGAATTTGCCGGGCGGTTTCCGGGCTGGGCCAAGGTGCTTGCCAGCAGCCAACGCCGTATCGCGGCCCTAGAGCAGACGGTTGAGGCGCTGTCGGACCGTTTGGCCCATGACCCGCAGCTTGCCACGTCGATGCATGAATTGCTGAGTACCGCCGCCGCCATCCGCTCAACCGCCTCTATTTTGGCAGAGACGGACAGTCTGCAACCCGAATGGCGCGACAGGTTTCACACGAATATCCACCAAGACAGCCGCCGCCTGTCCGACAGTGCGCAGGCGCTGGTGACCTATTTTGACAATGCCGCCGAGACCCGAGAGGTGGCCCACTCCCCACAAGCGGAGGTGGAAGCTTTTCTCGCCGCGCATGGCTACCGCTTTGACCCGTTGGAGCAGGCCCGCGCCCCGCAAGAGGCAATCGCGGCGCTTGTGGAGCAGGCCGATGCGCTCAAGACCAAGGCCGCGCAGCATATCGCGACGGGGGTGTTGCAACAGATCGCGCGGGACGCGGCGGCGTTGCCCTTGGCGCGTCTGGAGCGGGCCGTCGAGGAGACGGGCCATGACCCAGCCGAATTGGCACGCAGATTGGACCAGCCGATGGGCCGTGTGCTGCGGCGCTTGGCGTCTTTGCCCGATTTGGGTGCGGGGCTGGTGGTCTGTGACCGCTCAGGCAGCGTGACCTTTGCCAAGTCGATCGAAGGGTTCACGGTGCCACGCTTTGGGGCCGGCTGCCCGCTTTGGCCACTGTTCGCAGTGCAAGGCCAGCCGGGGCTGGTGGTGAAATCTCGCGTCATGCAGATGGGCCGGGGTCAGGCGCAGTTTGAGGCGATCGCGACCTGCGAAGTTCAGGCCGCCGCCGCCTATAACACGCCGCCGCTCAGCCAATCGGTCATGCTGCTCTTGCCGGTGCCCTCGGGGGCGGCGCCTGCGCAGCCCGTGGGCGCAACCTGCCGCATTTGTCCGGTGGAAGGATGCCGCGCGCGGCGTGAGCCGTCGATCCTGCGCGACGGAATCTAACAGACGCTCAGGCAGTTTTTGACAGGGCTGCCAAACCGATGCATGCTCGCCCCGGTGCGCGAGACCCTGCAACAAACGGGGCGGTCGCACACCGAGGGGGGAGACTTTTTGCCGATGAGCAAACTCGTAGTTCTGGTGGAGGACGAGGTGAATATCGCCGAGGCCATCCGCTTTTTGTTGGGCCAAGAGGGCTGGCGGGTGGAGACGCTGGCCAATGGATCGGGTGCGGTAGAGGTGATCCGCAAGGCATCGCCCGATTTGGTGATGCTGGATGTCATGCTGCCGGGCAAAAGCGGGTTTGAAATACTCGATGAGCTGCGCGGGGACCCGGCGATGGGGGAATTGCCCGTGCTGATGTTGACCGCGCGCGGCCAAAGCCGGGACCGCGCCATGGCCGAGAAGGCCGGGGTCAGCCGCTTTATGACCAAGCCGTTTTCGAACTCAGAGATGCTGGACGCGGTGCGCGACCTGATCGCCAGTTAACCCGCCATGCCACGCGCTCCGATCTTTTTGGAAAAACGCGGCTACCGCCAGCGGCGCATGATGGATGCGGTGCGGTTGCTGCCGTTTCTGGGGCTGATGCTTTGGATGGTGCCGTTGCTGTGGCCCGTGCCAGAGATCCTGCCTGACGCCACCCTCGAACCGAGTGAGCCGACAATCGCGATGAGCGTGGCGCTGCGCTATCTCTTTGGGGTTTGGGCGTTGCTGATCTTGGCGACATGGGCGCTCTGGCGGCGCACGCGCGATGTGGCGTCGGACGGGGGTGCCGATACCAAAGACGGGCCGCGCTGATGGTGTCGCTCAACCAGTTGGTCGCGGTCTGTCTGATGTATGTCGCGGGGCTGTTCATCGTGGCCTTTGCCGCCGAACGCGCGGCCCTGCGCGGGCAGGGCGGCTGGCTGCTGCGCTCACCGTTGGTCTATACCCTGTCGCTGTCGATCTACTGCACCGCTTGGACCTTTTACGGCGCGGTGGGCTACGCCGCGCGCTCAGGGTTGGAGTATGTGACCATCTACCTCGGCCCTTCGCTGGTGATGATCGGCTGGTGGTGGGGCTTGCGACGGCTGGTGCGCATCGGGCGGAGCCACCGGGTGACCTCAATCGCTGACCTGATTTCGTCGCGCTACGGCAAATCCAACACGCTGGCGATCGTGGTGACGGTCATGGCCGTGATCGGCGTGACGCCCTATATTGCGCTGCAATTGCAATCAGTTATCTTGTCTCTGTCGATTTTCGCCGCCCCCGATGTGCCGCTGGCCGAGGCGGGGGGCGATGTCATCAACCGCGGGCAGGCCGCCCTGTGGGTGGCGGCGGGGCTGACGCTGTTTACGGTGCTTTTCGGCACACGGAACCTGAACGTGAACGAGCGGCACCACGGCGTTGTCATCGCCATCGCGGTGGAGGCTGTGGTCAAGCTGCTGGCGCTGGTGGCGGTCGGTATCTACGTGATCTGGGGTCTTGCCGGAGGCTTGGGTGAGACATTGGCGCGGATCGATGCCTCGGACATTGGCCAGTGGGAGGTGCAGGGCAGCCGTTGGGCCGCGCTGACGGTCCTTTCGGGGGCCGCGCTTTTGTGCCTGCCGCGCATGTTTCAGGTGATGGTCGTTGAGAATGACGACGAGCGGCAGCTGCAAATCGCTAGTTGGGCCTTCCCGCTTTATCTGATGTTGATGAGCCTTTTCGTCGTGCCAATCGCGGTCGTGGGGCTGGACCTGATGCCGGAGGGCGCAAACCCCGATCTTTTCGTGCTGAGCCTGCCGCTCAGCCAAGGGCAGAACGGGCTGGCGATGCTGTCTTTCTTGGGCGGTTTTTCCTCGGCCACGTCGATGGTGATCGTCGCCACGCTGGCGCTGTCGACGATGGTCAGCAACCACATCGTCATGCCGATCTGGCTGGCTATGCGGCGCGATGGGGCCACGCAATCGGGAGATGTGCGCAATATCGTGATCCTCGCGCGGCGGCTGTCGATCTTTTGCGTGGTCGGGCTAGGCTACCTCTACTACCGCGCCTCGGGCGGCAGCGGGGCGCTGGCGGCAATTGGCACGATCTCTTTCGGCGGGGTGGCGCAGTTTTTGCCAGCGATGCTGGGCGGCGTGCTCTGGCGCGGTGCCACGCGGGCAGGCGCGCTTTGTGGGCTGGGCACGGGCTTTGCGCTGTGGGTCTTTACAATGCTGCTGCCCAGTTTCGGCGCGGATGTGGCATTGTCGAGCGCGACCTTGGAGAGCGGGCTTTGGGGGCTGGCATGGCTGCGCCCCGAGGCGCTCTTTGGCATCGCCGGGATCGATCCGACCGTGCATGCGGTGGTCTGGAGCCTTGCGTTGAACACGCTGGTTTTTGTGGTCGTCTCGCTTTTCAGCTTTCCCGCGCCGCTGGAGCGGCTTCAGGGCGCGCAATTCGTTAATGTCTTTGACCATTCCGGCCCGGCGCGGGGGTGGACGGCCTCAGTCGCGGGCAGCGAAGACTTAATGATCATGGCGCAGCGGATCTTGGGCGCGACGGAGGCGCAGGCGTTCTTTGCGCGAGAGGCTGAACGGCAAGGGCATGGGCAACGTCTGCCGGAACCCACGCCGCGATTCGTACAGGCCTTGGAGCGGGAATTGGCGGCCTCCGTTGGCGCGGCGACGGCCCATGCGATGGTGGCGCAGATCGTCGGCGGGGCGTCTGTTTCGGTGCAGGACCTGCTCGCCGTGGCCGACGAATCCGCGCAGATGTTGGAGTATTCCAGTCAGCTTGAAACCAAATCGCGGGAGTTGACCGAAACGGCGGCGCAGCTGCGCGCGGCAAATGAGAAGCTCACGCAATTGTCGCTGCAAAAGGACAGTTTTCTGAGCCAGATCAGCCATGAGTTGCGCACGCCGATGACCTCGATCCGGTCGTTCTCGGAAATTCTACGCGATGCGCCGGGCCTCACGGACGCGGATAAGAATCGCTACGCCACGATTATCCACAGCGAGACGATCCGCCTGACGCGGCTCTTGGACGATCTGCTGGACCTGTCTGTGCTGGAGAACGGGCAGGTGACGCTGAACCAGCGGGAGGGCAACCTGCGCGACCTGCTCGATCTGGCGGTGACCACGGCGCTGGCCGGGGCCACGCGCCCGCTTGAGGTTCTGCGCGATGCTCAGGCTGAGGATATCACCCTGACGAGCGACCTGGACCGGCTGGTGCAGGTGTTCATCAACCTCGTCACCAATGCTCGCAAATACTGCGCTGCAGATCAGCCGCAACTGATGATCTCGGCACAGGTCACGGCGCAGGGCTTGGTGATCGATTTCGTCGACAACGGCCACGGCATCGACGCAGGATCAGAGGCGCTGATTTTCGAGAAATTTTCGCGCATCACCGGAGAGGGCGATGGCGCGGGGCTTGGCCTTGCCATCTGTCGCGAGATCATGTGCCGATTGGGCGGCGAGATCAGCTTTTTGGGGAATGTGCCCGGCACGGCGTTCCGGGTGCAATTGCCGCAGAGCGTCCTGACACCGCCTGCAAAGGACACCGGCCCAGTAGTCGGCCCCGTGGTCGGGGCCGATACGCGGTCTTAGCTGTAGTTCTGGCCCAGCATCGGGCGCATGTTCTCAAGGTCATAGCCCCCCTGACGCGCCGCTTCGATGATCGCGTCGCTGTCCATCTCCCCGGCCTGACCCAAGGCCCAAGCGATGGTCGAACGGGTGCCAGAGGCGCAATAGGCCAGCACGGTGTCATCCGTCTCGACCCCAAGGGCGCGGTTGTTGGCAATGACATCGGGGGTCATAGTCTGATGGGTCAGCGGCTGTTCGGCAAAGGCGATGCCCGCCGCCTCAGCCGCTTCGCGCATGGCGGCGGCTTGATGGCTGGGCGGCACTTCTGCATCGGGGCGGTTGCACAGAATGCGGGTGATGCCTTGGGCGCGCAGGCTTTCCATGTCACCGGGCTCAATCTGCGGGGCGACGAAATAGCGGGGGGTGATTTGGCGAATATCCATGCGTCGATTTAAGCAGATGCAGCCGCTCTGTCCAGCACCGCTAAGACATGCTGCCATAGCCTGCCGATCAGGCCAGCGAAATTCCGAGGATCACCATCATCAAGCCGATGACGGATAGAAACAGCGCGCCCATGTTCAACGGCACCACTTTGCGCAATACAACGCGCATCGCCTCATCGTCCAGCTGCGCGCGTTTGGCACGGCTCACTTTGACGATGCACCAGCCAAGACCGAGCAATCCCAGAAGGGACAGACCCGCGCCGCCCCAGACCATGAGATCGAAAATAGATGTGTTTGCGCTTTCCATGGCGGCAGAGCTACGCCAAACCGCCAAGGGGGGCAAGTCCCGCTTGCGGGCTGGGCATCCAGCCTGTAGTCACACCCGCCAGAGCCAGCCAATCCGTGAGGACTTTCCATGAGCGATACCAGCACCAACCCCGATGTCGTCGAATCCCAAGGCGATGCGACCTACCGGGTCACCGCCAATGAGCTGCGCCAGTTCGTCGAGCGGATCGAGCGTTTGGACGCCGAAAAGAAAGACCTCGCCGAGCAGCAAAAAGAGGTGATGGCCGAAGCGAAGTCGCGCGGTTACGACACCAAAGTGCTGCGCAAGGTGATCGCCCTGCGCAAGCGTGACAAGGACGACATCGCCGAAGAAGAAGCGGTGATGGAGATGTATAAAGAAGCCTTGGGCATGTGAGCGCCCGGCCGCAGCGGAACTGAATTTTCCGCGCGGCCTTGAATGCCTGTCACCCGTGCCCATTTGCATCGGGCGTCTGCGCGGTCTCCGCGACGCCCGATGGTCTGAGACCGGTGAGTTTTTCTCGTGAACATTCTGTTTGTCCTTGGCGGTTTGCTGGGGCTCGTGCTCGGTGGGGAGTATCTGGTGCGCGGTGCGGTGGCGCTGGCGCAGCGGGTTGGGCTATCGCCACTGGTGATCGGTCTGACGGTCGTGGGGTTTGGCACATCGGCGCCTGAATTGGTGACCTCGGTTCAGGCGGCTTTGCTGGGGGCACCGGACATCGCGCTTGGCAATGTCGTCGGGTCGAACATCGCGAATATTCTGCTGATTCTCGGCCTTGCCGCACTGATCGCGCCGATTGGCATCGCGCGGCGCAGCTTTGCGCGCGACGGGACAGTGATGCTGGCGGCAAGCTTGCTTTGTCTGGGCCTCGTGATGCTGGGCCGCATCGACCGGCTGGCGGGGATTTTGGCCCTCGTGGGGTTGGCGACCTACCTGATTTATACCTTTCGCAGTGATCGAGACAGCCAGCAGGCGGCGGAGCCTTTACCGGATCAGGCGCGGATCGGGCTGGCGTTATTGTGGTTGTTGGGTGGGCTGGTTCTGACCATCGTCTCGGCACGGTTTTTGGTCACGGGATCGGTCGCCTTGGCGCAGGCCGTGGGGCTCTCTGAGGCGGTGATCGGGTTGACCATCGTGGCGGTGGGAACCTCGATGCCGGAATTGGTCACATCGGTCATCGCCGCCCGGCGCGGACAGAGCGATGTGGCTTTGGGCAACGTGGTCGGCTCCAACATCTTTAACATCCTTGGTGTGCTGGGGGTCACGGCGGTGATCCAGCCGGTCAATGTGGCCGCTCAGAACGCCACGCTCGACATCTGGGTGATGCTGGGGGCCAGCGTGGCGCTGATCGCCTGCGCGGCCTTTGGCGGGCGCGTGACGCGCGGTCAGGGAGCGGTCTTTGGACTGGCCTATGCGGGCTATATTGCGGTGCTCTTGGTCTGAGGTCTGGGCGGGTTCCGCCGTAGGGGCGGGGGCGTTTTCTGCGGATGTGGTGCGATGGGCCGCGGACCCCCTTGCGCAGGCGGTTCAACCCCCATAGAAGGGCACAAATTTTCGCCCGCGCCCCGGCTGCGCGGCCTTACCCTATGGAGCACACATGCAGGTCAACGAGACGCTGAACGAAGGTCTGAAACGCGGTTACAACATCACCGTGACCGCCGCCGAACTCGAAGCCAAGGTCAACGAAAAGCTGGCCGAAGCGCAGCCCGAAGTCGAAATGAAGGGCTTCCGCAAGGGCAAGGTTCCGATGGCGCTGCTGAAAAAGCAGTTCGGCCAGCGGATCATGGGCGAAGCGATGCAGGAAAGCATCGATGGCGCCATAGCAGAGCATTTTGAGACATCCGGCGACCGCCCCGCGATGCAGCCCGAGGTCAAAATGACCAATGAGGACTGGAAAGAAGGCGACGACGTCGAGGTCTCCATGGCTTACGAAAAGCTGCCGGAAATCCCCGAAGTCGATCTGAGCAAGATCGAGCTGGAAAAGATGGTCGTTAAGGCCGATGACGCCGCCGTCGAAGAAGCGCTGGCAAGCCTTGCCGAAACCGCACAAGACTTCAAAGCCCGCAAAGAGGGCGCCAAGGCGGAAGATGGCGATCAGGTTGTGATCGACTTCAAAGGCTCCGTCGACGGTGAAGAATTCGAAGGTGGCGCTGCCGAAGATTACCCGCTGGTTCTGGGCTCCAACTCCTTCATCCCCGGCTTTGAAGAGCAGCTGGTCGGCGTTAAGGCGGGCGAAGAAAAGTCCGTCGTCGTGAACTTCCCCGAAGAGTATCAGGCCGAGCATCTGGCCGGTAAGGAAGCGACCTTCGCTTGCACCGTCAAAGAAGTGAAAGAGCCCGTCGCTGCTGAAGTGAACGACGAGATGGCCAAGAAATTCGGTGCCGAAGATCTCGACGCGCTGAAAGGTCAGATCGCCGAGCGTCTGGAAGCGGAATACGCCGGTGCCTCGCGCGCCGTGATGAAGCGTAACCTGCTGGACGCGCTGGACAAAGAAGTAAGCTTTGACCTGCCGCCCTCGCTGGTTGACGCCGAAGCCAAGCAGATCGCACATCAGCTGTGGCACGAGGAAAACCCTGACGTAGAAGGCCACGATCACCCCGAGATCGAGCCCTCAGACGAGCACAAGACACTGGCCGAGCGCCGCGTGCGTCTTGGCCTGCTGCTGGCCGAACTGGGCCAGAAGGCCGACGTTCAGGTGACCGACGCCGAGATGACCCAAGCAATCATGAACCAAGCGCGTCAGTATCCGGGTCAAGAGCGCCAGTTCTTTGAGTTCGTTCAGCAAAACCAGCAGATGCAGCAGCAGATGCGCGCGCCGATCTTTGAAGACAAGGTTGTCGATCACGTGGTCGAACAGGCCAAAGTGACCGAGAAAGAGATCTCGAAAGAAGAGCTTCAGAAAGCTGTTGAAGAGCTGGAAGACGAATAAGTCTTACCGGATCGGATTACGGGGCAGGGGCGACGGGCAACCGTCGCCCCTGTTTCGTTTGGGGGTTGTTGTTGTTGAAATGGGCCGTCCGGCGGGATGGCGGGCATCACCCTCAGTTGCAGAGGGCGGTTTCGCTATGTCCAAACTTGGCAGTGGTGAGAGTCGGTTTGCTGGCCTTCTTGCCGCCTCGAATGACTGAGCCAGAAGGTTTACCGAACCTTGGCAGGAGCATCAGCCACGGATCGAAGATGTTCCTTCCGGGTGGTGCACCGGGCCACGCTTTCTCTCCGCCCGGAGGGCGATTTTGCAACGTCGCAGATGGTTGCGGCGTTAGCGGTTTCGGCGTGGTACCGGGGAACCCAAGCGTAGCAACGCCCCCCGAGGAGGGTGATGCCCTCTGTGGCAACGTCGAAACTTAAGTGGCGGCGGAGAGAGGCGGCCTGCTCTAGTCCGCCCCCAACTCGTACAGCTTACAATGTGATCCGGAATTGGGCGAAGCCGTTTTCCGTATCGCCGACCTGCTCCATCGCCACGCCGGTCACCTCATCCACGTAATCCGCGGCCTTCGGTCCGGTTTCGAACACCACGCTGGTGCCCTCCATGGGGGCAAAGCGCCAGTTGCCATCGGCGCGGGGGCTGATGGTTCCTTTTTCGACGATATAGCGCACAATCACATCGCGGTTGGTGTCGGGCCCTTCAAAGACGATGGTATCGCCCTTCGCGCCGGGGAATGCGCCGCCACCGCTGGCGCGGTAGTTGTTGGTGGCGATGATAAATTCGGCATTGGGATCAAGCGGTTGCCCTTCGAACTCAAGGTTCACGATCCGGTTCGCCTCAGAGTTCGCCACGGTGCCCTTGGGGCCGAATTTAGACGGCTGGCTAAGGTCGATCTGATAGCTTACGCCGTCGATCACATCGAAGTTGTAGCTGGGGAACTCTGGGTTCAGCAGTGGCTGGTTGGCCTCGCCGGGGGTAATCTGGTTGAACATGCCCGCGGACCGCTCCAGCCAATCCTTCACCTGCGCGCCGGTGACGCGCACGGCGCGGGCGGTGTTGGGATAGAGATAGAGGTCAGCCACGTTCTTGATCGCCACATCGCCTTTGGGCACATCGGTGTAATACTCTGGCCCGCCCCGGCCACCAGCCTTGAAGGGGGCGGCGGCAGACAGGATCGGCAGCCCCTCATGCTCGGTCCCTTTCAGCATCTGTGCGATGTACCAGCGCTGCGCGTTTGAGACGACCTGCACCGACGGATCATCGGCCACCAGCGCGAAATAGCTGTGCAGATTGGCGTCGGTCTTGCCCACGGCGCGGCGGACATAAGCGAGCGTTTCGTCATGGTCTTGCTGAACCGAGGCCAGAACCTCTGCGTCGCTTTCCACCAGCGGCATGACCGAGCGGTCTTCGTTGCGCTGCGAAATGGCCCGCGCCTCGGCGCTGTGGCTGGCGATGCGCCAACCGCCCGCGTCGCGTTCCATCATCAGGTCGATAAGGCCCAGATGGCTGCCCCAGAAGCCGCCCATGGTGGCGGGCTTGCCGTGGATCGTGCCCGCGCTCACATCCACGCCAGGATAGTCCGCATAGCTGCCCGAGGGGAAGACGAGGTGGCTGTGCCCGGTCATGATGGCGTCGATCCCCTCAACGGCGGCGAGGGGGACGGAAGCGTTCTCCATCATGTCTTCTTCTTTGGCGGCCCCAATGCCCGAATGCGACAGCGCGATGATGATATCGGCGCCAGCCTCTTTCATCTGCGGCACCCAGGCGCGGGCAGTCTCTAGGATGTCGCGCGCCTGCACTTTGCCTTCGAGATGGCGGCGGTCCCATGCCATGATCTGCGGCGGGACAAAGCCGATGATGCCGATCTTGATTGGATGGGCTTCTCCCGCGCCATCGGTCAACATTCGGTCCAGCAGGACATAGGGTTTGACCAGCGTGTCATCGTCACTGGGCTTGGCCCCGACCTTTTTGACGACATTGGCGCTGACCACCGGGAAGTCGGCCCCGGCGAGGGATTTCATCAAGAAATCAAGCCCGTAGTTGAATTCATGATTGCCCAAGGTCGAGGCGTCATAGCCAAGCGTATTCATCGCTTGGATCACCGGATGCATGTCGCCTTCTTTCATGCCGCGCTCATAAGCGATGTAATCGCCCATCGGATTGCCCTGCAGGAAGTCGCCATTGTCTAGCATCAGCGTATTGGTCGCCTCGGCGCGGATCGACTTGACGATGCTGGCGGTGCGGGAAAGCCCGACGGTGTCGACCTCTTTGTCGGCGTAATAGTCATAGGGAAAGACATGCACATGCAGGTCTGTCGTCTCCATCAGGCGCAGGTGCGCCTGATTGGCGGCAGCACGGAGAGAGAAGGGGTGAAGGGCCAGCAGACCGGCAGAGCCGGCGAGAAAGTGACGGCGGTTGAGGCGGAGGGTCATGCGGCGTTCCTTCTTAACGTGATTAACACCTACCTGCGGCGAAGCGTGAGGCCGCGCAAGCCTAAAAATTAATCACCCATCCCTCAGGCCGGTTTCCACCAGCATGCCGCGTTTCTTGGCTTCGTAATAATAGCCCCGCGCGTACCATTTGATGGCCGTGCCGTGGTCTCCGTCAGACAAAAGCCATGCGCCGCGCAGGTATTTCAGGGCGTATTTCAGATTGGTGTCGGCGTCCAAAAGGTCGGACGGGCTGCCTTGGAACCCCATAGATCGGGCCGTGGCGGGCAGGATTTGCAGCAGGCCGTAATATGGGCCGTTGCGGGCGCGCGGGTTATGGGTGCTCTCGCGGATGGCCAGACGATGAACCAAAGGGCGCGGCAGGTCGTAGAAGTCGGCCCAGTGGTTGATCTTGCGCCGCAGGTCGGGCGTCTCATTCGGGTGGAGGGGCAGGGCCGGGCGCTGCGGGGGCACATGCGACACTACAGGAGCGGCATTGCAGGCGGTGAGTGCCGTGGCAGCGATGAAAGAGAGAAACATGCGGCGTGTTGTCTGAGGCATGATGCACCGAGGCTTGTTATATCGGCGCGAAGATCACCGTTGTGGGCCTCTCGGGCAAGCGTGTCGGCAAAACATACGCGGCCCCTTGCCCAGCGATTGGGGCGCAAAGCGCGGCTTTCCGCCACGCTTAGACGTCGGCGACGATTTCGCCTTTCATTTCACCGGTCATGCGGGTCTGATCTTCGCGCTTTACCGAGCGGCGGACCTCGTCGATCTTGAGCTCGGCAGCGTCGCGCGTGGCCTTGTCGGGCCATTCGGTGATTGCGGCACTGGTGCGCTCAGAGGTGCGGACCACGGTGACGCGGCTGGCGCCAAAGCTTTTGAGGGCAGGCAATCGCTTTTCTTCGATGGCGCGTAGGGCCACGTCGTAATCCGCCCCATCGGCGATCTCCCAAGTGGTGATGGTGATGTAACGCATGTGTCATCCTCCATGCTGAATGGAGGTAGCATAGCACAGAATGGTCTGTTTTTACAGGATTTCGCACGAGAGGTGCAGGCAGGCCCTGCGACAGGCCGGCGCATAAAAAAACGCCGCGCGGAAAGCCGCGCGGCGTTTCATGTCAGATCGGACAGGTCGGATCAGCTGTTGCTGTCGTCCTGCGCGTCGCCCTCAGGGGTGCGCACCACGTCCGAGTCGCCGTCTTCGTCAGCGGCAGAGCCGATGTCGTCGAAGAGTTCGGAGATCTCAAATTCAGCTGCGGCTTCCTCTTCGGCGGCCAGTTCCTGAATCGATTTGCCCGACGCCTGAAGCTCGGCTTCTTCGGGCGAACGTGCGACGTTCAGCTCGATTGTGGCATCGACTTCGGGGTGCAGGATGATGCGCACGTCATGCACGCCCAGTTCCTTGATCGGGTTGCCCAGAACGACCTGCTTGCGGTCGACGGTGAACCCTTCGGCGGTTGCGGCATCGGCGGCGTCACGGGTGGTGACGGAGCCATAAAGCGCACCGGCGTCGGAAGCGGAGCGAATCACGACGAACTGCTGACCGTTCAGCTTCTCGGCGAATTGCTCGGCTTCTTTTTTGGTTTCGAGGTTCTGTGCTTCGAGCTGGGCTTTTTGGCCCTCAAAGGCTTCGACGTTGGCCTTGGAGGCCGACAGCGCCTTGCCCTGCGGCAGCAGGTAGTTGCGAGCATAGCCGGGCTTTACGTCCACGACTTCGCCCATCTGGCCCAGTTTGGCCACACGTTCCAGAAGGATAACTTGCATGTGCTCTCTCCTTACTTGACGGCGTAGGGCAGCAGGGCGAGGAAACGAGCGCGTTTGATGGCACGGGCCAGCTCGCGTTGTTTCTTGGCCGATACGGCGGTGATACGGGAAGGAACGATCTTGCCACGCTCAGAGATGTAGCGTTGCAGCAGACGTGTGTCCTTGTAGTCGATCGCAGGTGCGTTGTCGCCCGAGAAGGGGCACACTTTACGACGACGGAAAAATGGTTTTGCAGCCATGATTTAAGTCCTTTTCTTCAAGCGTTGATCAACGGCGTTCGCGGCGTTCGGAACGCTCGTCACGCTTTTGCATCTGTACGGACGGCAGTTCTTTGTGCTCATCAACTTTGATGGTCAGAACGCGCATCACGTCATCATGCAGGCGCATCAGGCGCTCCATTTCCTGCACGGCGGTCGCGGGGGCGTCCGAACGCAGGAAGGCATAGTGGCCCTTGCGGTTTTTGTTGATCTTGTAGGCCATCGTTTTGACGCCCCAGTACTCGCTGTCGACGAGCTTGCCGTCGTTGTCCGCGAGAACGGTGCCAAAGTGTTCGATGAGGCCTTCTGCTTGCGTGTTGGACAGGTCCTGACGCGCAATCATAACATGCTCATAAAGCGGCATGTGCACTCCTATTTATATCAAGGCGCATTTCATAGGCGGGGCATTTATCCTTGCGGCCCCACCACGAGAGTCTGCGCGGTTCATATGCTTTGCAAGGAAGCGCCCGTATACACGGTTTGCGCCGCACGGCAAGCCCCAAGCGCCTGCGGCAAGGCTTGTTCGGCTGGGGCGCAGAGGATACATCAGGCAAAACGCATAAGAGAGGCCGCAACCATGAGCATTGCATTCGTTTTCCCGGGCCAGGGTGCCCAAACCATCGGCATGGGCCGCGATCTGGCTGAAGCCTATCCTGAAGCCCGCGCCGTTTTCCAAGAAGTCGATGACGCCCTTGGCGAAAAACTGTCTGACCTGATCTGGGAGGGGGACATCGAGACGCTGACCCTCACACAGAACGCCCAGCCTGCGTTGATGGCCACGTCGATGGCGGCGATGGCCGCGCTGAAGGCCGAAGGGATCGAGGTTGGCAAAGCGGCCTATGTGGCGGGCCATAGTCTTGGCGAATATTCCGCGCTTTGCGCCGCAGGGTCACTGTCGCTTGCCGACACCGCACGGCTGCTGCGCATTCGCGGCAAGGCGATGCAGGCGGCTGTCCCAGTGGGCGAGGGTGCCATGGCGGCGATCCTTGGCCTTGGCATCGAAGAGACCGAGAAACTGGCCGAAGCCGCCGCCGAAGGCGAGGTCTGTCAGGTCGCCAATGAAAACGACCCCAGCCAGAACGTATTGTCGGGCCACAAAGCCGCAGTGGAACGTGCCGTGGCCATGGCCAAGGATGCTGGCGCCAAACGCGCGTTGCTGCTGCCGGTCTCTGCGCCTTTCCATTGCCCGTTGATGGGGCCGGCGGCGGATGAGATGGCGCGCGCTTTGGGTGAGGTTACGTTTAATGATCCCGCCGTGCCGCTGGTCGCGAATGTCACCGCCGAGGCGGTCACCGATGCCGCGAAGATTCGCGAGTTGCTGGTCGAGCAGGTCACAGGCCGGGTGCGCTGGCGGTCTTCGGTTGAGTGGATGGCCGCGCAGGGTGTCACCGAAGCATGGGAGATCGGCGCGGGCAAGGCGCTTTCGGGCATGATCCGCCGGATCGACAAATCCCTCGCCACCCGCAGCATCGGCACGCCGGATGAGGTCACAGCCGTGAAAGAGACGTAACGCCCCGGAGGGCCGAGATGACGATGCAAGAAACCCTGACCCTGCTGCCGGAATGGCTGATCTGGTGGTTCAACTGGCTGGTCTTTGCTGTGGCGGTCTTGCCCTTGGCGCTGCTGATCTGGCCGCAGAGCCGCAAGGTTGGGGTGATTGCCGTGGCCGCCAGTATTCTTACCGGAGCGGCGGTTTACGGCATGTTCCGGCAAATGGGATACGTCAAACTTCTCGGTCTGCCGCATCTGCTGATCTGGGGGCCGCTGGCGGTCTATCTGTTCCGCAAACAGGCCAAGGATGCCATGCCCATCGCGGCGCGGTGGATCATCCGGGTGATCTTGGTCACCTTGCTGATCTCGCTGGCCTTCGATGTGGTGGATGTGCTGCGCTATATCTTGGGCGAGCGGACGCCGCTGGGGCGTGAGGCATGAGGCGGCTGATTGCCGTATTTGCGTTGCTGCTCTCAGTTGTGGCCTGTGGCACCCTTGAGAACGCCAGTGATGGCACGCGGATGCAGGTTCAGGGACCGTACCTGTTGATGTCCGGCACGATCACCAGCCGGACGCCTGCGGCTTTCGCGCGGCATCTGGCCGAGAATCCGCGGATTGATACGGTGGTGCTGGGGCGGATCGACGGCACTATTGATGCGGCAGCGACGCACCGTATGGGGCGACAGATTCGCAGATTGGGGCTGGCGACCGAGCTGCGGTCGGGCAGTGCGGTTGATTCTGGCGGTGTCGAGCTGTTCATCGCGGGGGCCGAGCGGCGCATGGCACCGGGGGCGGCGCTCCGGGTGCATTCATGGCGCAATGGCTACCGCGAGGGCAGCAGCTATCCACGGCAATCGCCCAAACACCAGATGACACGGCGCTATATGGCCGAGATGCTGGGCAATGACGCCTTTTACTGGTTTACCTTGCAGGCAGCGCCATCTGACGGGATACACAAGATGACAGCGGATGAAATCCGCCGCTACGGGCTGCTGACGCGGCCCTGACTGATAGAATAAAGGAAGAGACATGTTCGATCTTACAGGAAAGAATGCCCTGATCACTGGCGCTTCGGGCGGCATTGGCGCGGATATCGCCCGCAAATTGCACGCCCAAGGCGCGACTGTCGGGCTGTCGGGCACGCGGACCGAACCGCTGGAGGCGCTGAAGGCCGAATTGGGCGAGCGGGCGCATGTGCTGCCCTGTAACCTGAGCGACATGGAAGCCGTCGATGCTCTGCCGAAACAGGCGGCTGAGGCGATGGGCTCGGTCGATATTCTGGTGAATAACGCCGGGATCACGCGCGATAACCTGTTCATGCGCATGTCGGATGATGAATGGAATTCCGTGCTGAATGTGAACCTCACCGCGACGTTTAAGCTGTGCAAAGGCGTGATGCGCGGGATGATGAAGGCGCGTTGGGGCCGGATCGTGAATATCTCAAGCGTGGTGGGGGCCACGGGCAACCCCGGTCAGGCGAACTACGCGGCCTCCAAAGCGGGAGTTGTGGGCATGTCCAAATCGCTGGCCTATGAGGTGGCGAGCCGTGGGATCACCGTGAATGCTGTGGCACCGGGCTTTATCACCACGGCGATGACAGACAAGCTGACGGACGAGCAAAAGTCTGGAATCATGGGGCAAATTCCGGCAGGCCGCATGGGTGATCCGGATGAAATTGCCGCCGCCGTGGTTTATCTTTCCAGTGCCGAGGCTGCTTATGTGACAGGGACCACCTTGCATGTGAACGGCGGTATGGCCATGTTGTGACCCTGCGCTGCAATAGCGTTTGCCAAGCCTTCGGCATGTGCTAAAGGGGGCGCAGAATCGAAACGAAGGGAGCTTGATTGCCCCCTCCGCCTTGTGCGAACAAGGAAAATAGCCGCCCCTTTTGGGGCATCCTCCAAACGCTGATCATCGGCGGGCGGAAACCAAAAGGGGCCTGAATGGCCCGAAGACATGAGGACTTATTATGAGCGACGTCGCAGACCGCGTGAAAAAGATCGTTGTAGAACACCTGAGCGTGGAAGAGGACAAAGTGACTGAGAATGCGTCGTTCATCGACGATCTCGGCGCAGACAGCCTTGACACCGTGGAACTGGTGATGGCGTTCGAAGAAGAGTTCGGCATCGAGATCCCCGATGACGCCGCTGAGAACATCCAGACCGTTGGCGATGCGGTTAAGTTCATCAAAGAAGCCTCCTAAGGCTTTGCCGGGCGACCGGTGGAATTGAGATTTTAGAACGGCGTTGTTCCTAGCGGAATGACGCCGTTTTTATTTGTCGCAGCGGGGTGGGCTTGTTCCTTAGGTGCCGAAGCCGCATGTCTTCGCCAAGAAGTTTCAAGCGTGAAGGCAATTCACCCCATGTCCCGAACGATCCCGACCATCAACACAGCCAGACTGACATTGCGTGCCATGCGGGCCGAGGATTTTGAGCGTTACGCTGAGATCTGGGCGATGCCGGATGTGGCGGACCGGATACTTGATCGGCCTCGGGCGAAGGCGCAATCTTGGGACGCCTTCCTGCGCAATGCAGGCCATTGGCAGATCACGGGATTTGGGCAGTGGGCGGTGCAACTTCATCGGCAAAGAGAGATGCTAGGGCAGACGGGCTTCGTCTTTGGTTCACGGAATTTCGGTGAAGATTTCGACACTTACCCCGAAGCGCGCCTGGTCTTGGCGCCTCAGGCGCAGGACCAGCGTCTGGGGTTTGAGGCCGCACGCGCGGCGCATGAATGGTTTGATCGGGTGATCACCGGCCGCACGGTTTGCATGATTTCGGGGGGCAATGAGGCGGCGTTGCGGATCGCGGGCGCGCTTGGGTATCAGCCGCTGCGGGAGGCAAAGACAGCGGGTGGCCCGGTGCATCTGCTAACCCGGCGTGGGCCGCCAGTCTAACGGCGCCATCAGACCCTTACCGCCTGTGATCGCCGCCCGATTCCGCAGATAGGCGTTTTTGTGCTATGCCTGCGGCCCACCGCCGATATGCTTGTGCCTACAGGCTTTTGCAGGGTAAGAGGTTCGCCGAGAGATTATCGGCAAGGGGCACTAAGATGCGCAGAGTTGTAGTAACGGGTTTGGGTTTGGTTACCCCCCTCGCGGACGGCGTGGAAGAAAGCTGGAAACGGATCCTTAATGGGCAATCCGGAGCCGGACCGATCACCGGCTTTGATCCCAGCAAATTGGTGACCCAATACGCCTGCGAAGTGCCTTTGGGCGATGGCAGCGATGGCACCTTTGACGCAAACAAATACATGGAGCCGAAAGAGCAGCGGAAGGTAGATACCTTCATTCTGTTCGGCATGGCCGCCGCCCAGCAGGCGGTTGAGGATTCGGGGTGGTTGCCGACCGAGAAGGAAGATCAAGAGCGTACTGGCGTGTTGATCGGCTCGGGCATCGGCGGGTTGAACTCCATTGCCAATACCGCCGTGATGATGGCCGAAAAGGGTCCGCGTCGCGTGAGCCCGTTCTTCGTGCCCGGCGCGTTGATCAACCTGATCTCGGGTCAGGTCTCGATCCGCTACGGTTTCAAGGGGCCGAACCATTCGGTCGTGACCGCCTGCTCCACCGGGGCGCATGCCATCGGTGACGCGGCGCGTCTGATCAAATACGGCGATGCGGATGTGATGATTGCAGGCGGCGCAGAGGCGGCGATTTGCGAGATCGGCATGGCGGGTTTCAACGCTTGTAAGGCGCTGTCGACCAAACGTGGCGACGATCCGCAGAAAGCCAGCCGCCCCTATGATGTGGACCGCGACGGTTTCGTCATGGGTGAGGGCGCGGGCATCGTGGTCTTGGAAGAATATGAGCACGCCAAGGCGCGCGGTGCCAAGATCTATGCCGAAGTGCTGGGCTATGGCCTGTCGGGCGACGCGCATCACATCACGGCACCGTCGGAAGACGGCGAAGGTGGCGAACGCTCTATGCGGGCGGCGCTGAAGAATGCTGGGCTTGAGCCGAAGGATGTCGATTACATCAACGCGCATGGCACCTCGACCATGGCTGACACGATTGAATTGGGCGCGGTCGAGCGTCTGATGGGCGATGCGGCGGACAAGGTCACCATGTCTTCGACCAAATCCGCGACCGGGCACCTCTTGGGGGCTGCTGGCGCGATCGAGGCGATCTTCTGCATGCTCGCGATCCGCGATCAGGTGGCGCCGCCGACGATCAACCTTGATAACCCAGCGGTTGAGACACCAATTGATCTGGCACCCAACAAAAAGGTCGAGCGCAAGATCGACGTGGCCCTGAGCAATTCGTTCGGCTTTGGCGGCACAAACGCATCGGTACTGTTCGGGAAAGTCCGCTAAATGTGGCGCCATATCGCTTCTAACGCCGTGACGTTTCTGTTGGTCGGCCTGTTTCTGCTTGGGGGGATCATCCTCTGGGGCAAGACGACCTATGTCTCCGAAGGGCCATTGGAGCAGGCGATCTGTGTGCAGGTCGAGCGCGGCTCGAACATGCGGCAGGTCAGCCAGAGCCTTGAGGAACAGGGCGCGGTCTCTTCGCCCGCGCTCTTTCGCATGGGCGCGGATTACGAGGAGAAGTCGAGCAGCCTGAAAGCGGGCAGTTTTCTTGTGCAACCCGGCACGTCGATGCAGGGGATCGTGGATATCGTGACCCAAGGCGGGGCCAGCACCTGCGGCACCGAGGTTGTGTACCGCGTGGGCGTGAACCGCGTAAGCGTGCAGGTCCGCGAGTTGGACCCGGTCACAAGCCGGTTTGTCGAGCGCGCGGAGTTCACGCCGGGTGAGGAAGAGACCCCTGAGGCTTACTCCGAAATCTCTAGCAAGAACGACACGCGGTTTCGTGTGGCATTGGCCGAGGGCGTGACAAGCTGGCAGGTTGTCGAAGCGCTGAAACAGGTCGAGCAATTGACCGGTGAGGTTGAAGACCTCCCCGCTGAAGGCAGCCTTGCGCCAGACAGCTATGAGGTGCGCCCCGGTGATGACCGCGCCGAGGTGATCGCGCGGATGACGGCAGCGCAGCAGGTGCTGTTGGCGCAGGCCTTTGAGGCACGTGACCCTGATCTGCCCATTGAGACGCCGGAGGAACTGTTGATCCTTGCCTCGATCATCGAAAAGGAAACCGGTGTGGCGGCGGAGCGTGAGCAGGTGGCGAGCGTTTTCGTGAACCGTCTGAACCAAGGCATGCGTTTGCAAACGGATCCGACGGTGATCTATGGTGTGACTGAGGGCAAGGGCGTGCTGGGCCGCGGGCTGCGTCGTTCGGAACTGCGGGCAGAAACGCCGTGGAACACCTATGTGATCGACGGTCTGCCGCCGACCCCGATTGCAAATCCGGGCCGCGCGAGCCTGATGGCTGCGGCGCAACCGGCGGAGACGGATTTCGTCTTCTTCGTTGCCGATGGCACCGGGGGGCACGCTTTTGCTGAGACCTTGGATGAGCATAACCGCAACGTGGCGCGTTGGCGTCAGATCGAGGCGGAGCGCGGCGCAGAAGCGGCCGGGAATGCCTCGACAGGTGGTAACTGAAACGACTAGAAACCCCGCTGGAGACAGCGGGGTTTTTGCTTGCCGACGGGGCTCTCCGCGCGATGGCGTAAGGTATTGTTAACACAGTTTTTCTTGACTTTGCGCACGGTCTAACGTAGGACTTGTGACACGCTAGAGGACATGGGCGAACGGCCCCGGGGTGACCCGGTGGTCGTTTTTTTGTGTCTGCTCGGTTGGGGATAACCAACAAGAGGTAAAGCGATGACGATCATTACCCCGGAGCAAGAGACGGAAGACAGCGCGGAAATTCTGCGCGGTCTTCAAGAAGCAATCGGCGCGCTGCGTCGGGAAATCGAAGGTCTGACGGAACAGACCCGGTCCGGGGGGGAACTCAAGGAAACTGCGGTGTCCAGCAATACGTCCAAAGTGGCGGGACTGCTGGCGCATTGC
This sequence comes from Sulfitobacter sp. HI0027, assembly GCF_001634775.1. NCBI lineage: Bacteria > Pseudomonadati > Pseudomonadota > Alphaproteobacteria > Rhodobacterales > Roseobacteraceae > Sulfitobacter > Sulfitobacter sp. HI0027. The sequence continues at coordinate 26,590 of NZ_LWER01000131.1, read as the reverse complement.
CTGAAAGCGGAGAACACGCTGAATGACTGTCGAAACCGACAAGCTGGAATCGCGCGCGGGGGCTATGCCCTCGACATGGACAAGGCGCGGGCTGACATCGGGTGCAAGCTGGATCGCCTGCGCCGATGCTCAGACCCAGGCGCAGTTTCTGAATGACCTAGATGAGGGAGAGCTTCTGGCTCTCCCTTTTTTGTTCGAGTTCTGGGCCTTGGACCATCAGCTGCCGCCTGAGGGGGATTGGCGGACATGGGTGATCATGGGCGGGCGCGGTGCGGGCAAGACCCGCGCCGGGGCGGAATGGGTGCGTAGCAAGGTTGAGGGGAGCCGTCCGTTGGATGCGGGGGCGTGTAGCCGCGTGGCGCTGGTGGGGGAGACAATTGAGCAGGTGCGCGAGGTGATGATTTTTGGCGACAGCGGGATACTGGCCTGTAGCCCACCGGATCGGAGGCCCGATTGGGAGGCGACGCGCAAGCGGTTGGTTTGGCCCAATGGGTCGATTGCCACGGTGCATACGGCGCATGATCCCGAAGGGCTGCGGGGGCCGCAGTTTGATGCGGCATGGGTGGATGAACTGGCGAAATGGAAGCGCGGGCAGGAGGCTTGGGACCAGTTGCAGTTTGCGCTGCGCTTGGGCGAGCGGCCTCAGGTCTGTGTGACGACGACGCCGCGCAATGTGGATGTGTTGAAGGCGTTGTTGAAATCGCCCTCGACGGTGACGACTCATGCGCCGACGGAGGCGAATGCGGCCAATCTGGCGAGCTCGTTCCTCGAAGAAGTGCGGGCGCGCTATCGCGGGACGCGGTTGGGGCGGCAGGAGTTGGATGGGGTTTTGCTGGCGGATGCAGAGGGGGCGCTGTGGACGTCGGCTTTGCTGGAGGCGGGGCGGGTGCGAGAGGTGCCGGATCTGGACCGGATCGTGGTGGGTTTGGACCCGGCAACGACAAGTGGGGCGGGCTCGGATGAATGTGGGATCGTTGCGGTGGGCGCGCAGACCAAGGGGTCGCCGCAAGATTGGCGGGCGGTGGTCTTGGCCGATTGCACGGTGCAGGGGGCCACGCCCAATGGCTGGGCGCAGGCGGCGATTGCGGCGATGACGCGCTACGGGGCGGACCGTTTGGTGGCCGAGGTGAACCAAGGGGGGCAGTTGGTTTCCGAGGTGCTGCGGCAAGTTGATCCGCTGGTGTCGCTTAAGACGGTGCATGCGGCGCGGGGCAAGGTCGCGCGGGCAGAGCCGGTGGCGGCGCTTTATGAGCAGGGGCGGGTGAGCCATTTGCCGGGGTTGGATGCATTGGAGGATCAGATGTGTCTGATGACGGCGCGGGGGTATGAGGGCAAAGGCAGTCCGGACCGGGTCGATGCGCTGGTCTGGGCGCTGCATGAGCTGATGATCGAGCCTGCATCGCAGTGGCGCAGCCCGGGGGTGCGGAGCCTGTAAGGCGGGCGTTGCGCAGGGGAGCGTGCGGTCGGTTACCCGGCCGTTAAGACTTAATTGAGAAAGTCTGACAACGCCGAGCAGCATGGGGCACAGGCCGCTGCCAAGGCCGAGCAGAATGAGGAGCGACAGATGGTATTCGATTTTCTACGGCGCGGCGCGGCTGAGACGGTTGAGCAGAAGGCTTCGGCGACCGGGCCGGTCGTGGCCTATCAGACCTCGGGTCGCGTTGCCTGGAGCCCGCGGGACAGTGTGAGCCTGACGCGCTCGGGCTTTTGCGGCAATCCGGTGGGGTTTCGGTCGGTCAAGTTGATTGCCGAGGCGGCGGCGGCCTTGCCGCTGGTCGTGCAGGACGCGGCGCGGCGCTATGATGAACATCCGCTGATGGAATTGATGCGCCGCCCGAATGCGGGGCAAGGCCGGGCAGAGTTGCTTGAGGCGCTGTATGGTCAGATGCTGCTGAGCGGCGATGGCTATGTCGAGGCGGTCGGCAGCGAGGGTGGTTTGCCGGTCGAGCTGCATGTGCTGCGGTCGGACCGGATGAGCGTGGTGCCGGGGGCGGATGGTTGGCCGGTGGCTTACGAATATGCGGTGGGCGGGCGCAAGCATCGCTTTGACGCCAGCGGGACGGTGACGCCGGTTTGTCATATTCGGAATTTTCACCCGCAGGACGATCACTATGGCTTTAGCCCGATGCAGGCGGCGGCGATGGCGATGGATGTGCATAACGCCGCGAGCCGTTGGTCGAAGGCGCTGCTGGATAACGCGGCGCGGCCCTCGGGGGCGATTGTCTATCGCGGGGCCGAGGGGCAGGGCAAGCTGAGTGAGGATCAGTATGATCGGCTGGTGAGCGAAATGGAGAGCCATCATCAGGGCGCGCGCAATGCGGGGCGACCGATGTTGCTGGAAGGTGGGCTTGACTGGAAACCGATGGGGTTTTCGCCCTCGGACATGGAATTTCAGAAGACCAAGGAGAGTGCGGCGCGGGAGATTGCGCTGGCCTTTGGGGTGCCGCCGATGCTGATTGGGGTGCAGGGGGATGCGACCTATGCCAACTATCAAGAGGCGCATCGGGCGTTCTATCGGCTGACGGTGCTGCCCTTGGCGACACGGGTAACGGCGGCGTTGGCGGATTGGCTGAGCGGGTATTTGGGCGAGGCGGTGAGTTTGAAGCCGGACTTGGACCAAGTGCCGGCCTTGGCGGCCGAGAGGGATGCGCAATGGGCGCGGGTCTCGGCAGCGGCGTTCTTGAGCGATGCGGAAAAGCGCGCCCTGTTGGGGCTGCCTGCGGTGGCGAATGATGCCTGAGTTGCGCGAGATCGAGCGGTTCGAATGCGCGCCGGGCTTGCGGCTTCAGGCGCATGAGACGCTGAGCGCGGTGCACCGCGAGAACATGCAAAAGCGGCTCGACCGGATTGAGCAGATGATGGAGCGGCTGGAACGGCGCTTGTGGTTGACGGTTTACGGCGTGGTCGCGGTGATTTTGGCACAGGCGGTCCAATCCTTTCTGGTGGTGGCGCCGTAGCGGGCTGAAAAAAGAGGAAATAACAATGGGTTATCAGATGATGAACTTCGGCGCTTTGTCGGAGAACGGGGAAGGTCTGTGTGCTGGGGCCGCTTTGGAACATAAGTTCGCCCGTTTCGGCATGGTGGCTGAGGTGGAAGGCGGGCTGGAGATCAGCGGCTACGCCAGCCTTTTCGGCGCGGTGGATCAGGGGGGCGACGTGGTGGAAGCCGGTGCCTATGCGGCGAGCCTTGCCCAAGTCACGAAGGCCGGGCGCAGCGTCAAAATGCTGTGGCAGCATGATCCTGCCCAGCCCATCGGGGTCTGGGATGAGGTGCATGAGGATGGCCGGGGCCTGTGGGTCAAGGGGCGCATCCTGAGCAGTGTTGCCAAGGGGCGGGAAGCGGCCGCCCTGATTGAGGCAGGAGCCATCGACGGGCTCAGCATCGGCTACCGCACCGTGAAGGCGGGCAAGAATACCAAGGGGCAACGGCTGCTGACGGAGTTGGAGCTTTGGGAGGTTTCCTTGGTGACCTTTCCGATGCTGCCCTCGGCGCGGGTGGGGTCCAAGGGGGATTTCAAGGCTGTGGGTGATGTTCTGCGGGACATGGCGGCGGCCTTTGACGCGGCGCGGCGCGATATGGCGCGCGGCTGAGCCTGAGTTTGACTGAGCAAGATCAGAGGAAAAGCAATGACCAAGAGCGAGATGAGCACAAAGGCGGGCGCAGACCTGTCCCCGGCGGAGGAAGTGCGGCAGGCCGTGAGCGGTTTTGTCAGTGACTTCAACGGCTTTCGGGCCGAGATCAATACGAAACTTCAACAATCAGAAGAGCGAATTGCCATGATGGACCGCAAGATGACCCTGCCTGCCCGCAGCCCTTTGGGCGGCGCGATTGAGCAAGATGCACCGCATAAGAAAGCCTTTGACGCCTATCTGCGCAATGGCGATGACGATGGGCTGCGGGGGCTGGAACTGGACGGCAAATCGATGTCGACGGCGGTGAACTCGGATGGCGGCTATCTGGTGGATCCGCAGACATCGGAGCGGGTGCAGTCTGTGCTGAATTCGGGCGCATCGATCCGCGCGATTGCGGCGGTGGTGCAGGTCGAGGCCACGTCTTATGACGTGCTGGTCGATCATGCCGATGTGGGGGCGGGCTGGGCCACCGAAAGTGGTGCGCAGGCCGAGACGGACACGCCGCAGATCGACCGGATCACCGTGCCGCTGCATGAGTTGAGCGCCCTGCCCAAGACAAGCCAACGGCTGCTGGACGACAGCGCCTTTGATATCGAAGGCTGGCTGGCGGGCCGCATCGCCGACAAATTCGCGCGGGCCGAGGCGGCGGCCTTTGTCAGCGGTGATGGGATCGACAAACCGACCGGTTTTTTGAGCCATCCGGCGGTCGATAACGACGTCTGGACTTGGGGCAATCTGGGCTATGTCCCCAGCGGCACCAACGCCAATCCCGAGGCGGATGCGATCATTGAATTGGTCTACGCCCTTGGCGCGGCTTACCGCAAGAACGCGGTTTTCGTGATGAACTCCAAGACCACGGCCAAGGTGCGCAAATTGAAAGACACTGACGGGCGCTTTCTGTGGTCGGATGGACTGGCCGCGGGAGAGCCTGCGCGGTTGATGGGCTATCCGGTGCTGGTGGCCGAGGACATGCCCGATCCGGCGACCGATGCGATGGCCATCGCCTTTGGCGACTTCTCGGCAGGCTACACCGTGGCTGAGCGCCCCGATCTGCGGATCCTGCGCGATCCCTTCAGCGCCAAGCCGCATGTGCTGTTCTATGCGACCAAACGTGTCGGCGGTGACGTGAGCGATTTCGCGGCGATCAAGCTGATGAAATTCGGCCTGGCGTAAGCCGGTGCCGAAGCCGGGGCCGGGGCAACTTGGCCCCGGTCCGGACGTGCGCCTGCAAGGTTGTGTTGTCTAGCTGCTCCCCTCCGACCGAGCAATGCAACCGGTGCGCGTCCGGGAATAAGCGCATGGCCCCATGGGGCGAGGGAGCGAATTTTGGAGACGTTCGATGATGTTGATCGAAGAGACAAATGTGCCGGATGCGGTCTTGCCGGTTGAGGCCTTCAGAATGCATCTGCGCCTTGGCAGCGGTTTTGGGCAGGACGGCCTTCAGGATCCGGTGTTGCGCAGTTTCCTGCGTGCGGCAATCGCGGCAGTGGAGGCGCGGACGGGGAAGGTGTTGATCACCCGGCGTTTTGCCCTGTCGCTGACCTTTTGGCGCGATGCGGCGGCGCAGGTTTTGCCGGTGGCGCCCGTGCAGGAGGTCGCGCGGGTGGCATTGGTCGCGCGTGATGGGGCAGAGACGCAGGTCGACCCCGACCGCTATTGGCTAGAGCGCGATGCGCAAGCGCCGCGGTTGCGTGCCAGCACAGCCGCCTTGCCCCGCATCCCGAGTGCCGGGGCCGCGCTGATCAGTTTCGACGCAGGCATGGCCGCCGATTGGGCCGGACTGCCGGATGATCTGGCCCAAGGGGTGATGCTGCTGGCGGCACATTACTACGAATACCGCGACGATACGGCGCTTGGCGAAGGGTGCATGCCCTTTGGTGTCAGCAGCCTGATCGAGCGCTACCGCCGCGTACGTGTCGGCTTTGGTGGTGCGGCATGAGCCGCCCGCATTTGAACCGCCCGCTGGCCTTGGAAGCCCCAGAACGGGTGAGCGATGGCGCGGGGGGGCATACCGAAGTTTGGCAGCCTTTGGGCACCCTTTGGGCAGAGGTTCGCGCGCGGACGGGGCGGGAAACCACCGCAGGTGGGGTGGCCGTCAGCCGGATGGGGTTCAAGATTACGGTCCGCGCGGCACCGCAGGGCGCGCCCGACAGGCCGACGCCGGATCAGCGGTTTCGGGAAGGCACGCGGGTTTTCGTGATCCGGGCGGTGGCCGAGAGCGATGCGGGCGGGCGGTATCTGACCTGCTTTGCCGATGAGGAGGTGGCGGTATGACCTACGCGCTTTCAGGGGCTTTGCAGGCGGCGGTCTATGACCTGTTGCAGAGTGATCCGGGGCTCACGGCCATGATCGGCGATGCGGTCTATGACGCGGTGCCGGGGGGGAGCTTGCCCGAGACCTACGTTCTGCTGGGGCAGGAGATGGCGAAGGATGCGTCTGACCCCGAGGGCGCGGGCGCGGACCACCGCCTCACTCTGTCGGTGATCACCAGCGCGCCGGGGTTCAGCACGGCAAAGGGCTGTGCGGCTGTGGTCTGCGATTTGCTGCATGGGGCGCAGCCGACGCTTAGCCGCGGGCATGTGGTGGATATGGCCTTTCTCAAAGCGACGGCACGGCGGATTGACGGGGCCGCGGGGCGGCAGATCGACCTGCAATTCCGCGCCCGGGTCGCGGATGCGTAAGACTTCAGATTCTAGATTGGTGCGAGGAGATAGAGATGGCAGTGCAAGCGGGCAAAGACCTTTTGGTCAAAGTGGATATGACCAGCGATGGTCAGTTCGAGACGATCGCCGGGCTGAGGGCCAAGCGGGTGAGTTTCAACGCCGAAACGGTGGATGTGACCTCGCTCGATTCAAGCGGGGGCTGGCGGGAGTTGCTGGCGGGCGCGGGGGTGCGCTCGGCTGCGATCAGCGGCTCGGGGGTGTTTCGCGATGCGGGCACGGATGAACGGGCGCGGCAGTTGTTCTTTAATGGGCTGACGCCGGATTTTCAGGTCATCATCCCGGATTTCGGTGTGGTGCAGGGGCCGTTTCAGGTCTCCGCCCTGGAATACGCGGGGTCCCTGAATGGGGAGGCCACGTTTGAGTTGAGCCTGCAATCTGCGGGAGAGCTGGTCTTTACCCCCGACGTGGTGGTGTGACCATGGCAAACCCATGGCGCGGCGAGGTGAGCCTGGTGATCGATGGCAAGCGGCATCAGGCGCGGCTGACCCTTGGCGCCTTGGCCGAGTTGGAGGCGACGTTGGAGGCCGACAGCCTTATAGCCTTGGTGGAGCGGTTTGAAAGCAATCGCTTTTCCAGCTGCGATGTACTGGCCCTGCTGCTTGCCGGGCTGCGCGGGGGCGGAGCGGTGATGGATGCCGCAACGCTTGAACATGCGCAGATCGAGGGCGGACCGATGGCGGCGGCACGGGCGGCGGCGGAATTGCTGGCGCGGGCCTTTACGGTGCAGGCGTGAGCACGGCGCAGGGCTTTGATTGGCCCGCCTTGCTGCGGGTGGGCCTGTCACGATTGCGCCTGCCGCCGGATCAATTTTGGGCGCTGACGCCGGCGGAGTTGCAGTTGATGCTGGGCCCACCGTCCGCGGCAGCGCCGCTGCTGAGCGAGGGCCTCGCCGCGCTGATGGCCGCCTATCCAGACGAGATGAAAGGGGCCGATGATGGCTGACTTTGATGATTTCGAGAACCTTGAGAGCCGCGCTGACGGGCTGAATGAGACGCTGGCTCAAACCAGCGGTTTGGTTGCCGGGTTCGACGGTGAGTTGCGGCGCATGCGCAGCGCGCTTTCCGCGACGGGCAAAGATGTGGCGACCCTCGAAAAAGGGCTGAGCCGTGGGCTGCGCCGGGCGTTCGACGGGGTGGTTTTTGACGGCGCCAAACTGTCGGACGCGCTGAGCGACTTGGCGCAATCGATGATCCGTACGACCTACAACGCCGCGATGCGCCCGGTGACGGATCACTTCGGCGGGCTGATCAGCGAGGGGGTGGGCAGTGTTGTGGAAGGTATTTTGCCCTTCGCGAATGGCGCGCCCTTTTCCCAAGGCAAGGTCATGCCGTTTGCGCAGGGCGGGGTGGTGACTTCGGCCACCGCGTTTCCCATGCGCGGCGGCACGGGGCTGATGGGAGAGGCCGGGCCAGAGGCGATCATGCCGTTGGCGCGGGGGCCGGATGGCAAGCTGGGGGTGCGCGGCAATGGCGGGGGGGCGACCACCATCGTGATGAACATCACCACGCCCGATGTGCAGGGGTTTCAGCGCAGCCAAAGCCAGATTGCCGCTCAACTAAGCCGCGCTCTTAGCACGGGCAACCGCAACCGATAAGCCGCGCGGCGGTTAAAGGAGCAGATCATGCAATTTCACGATGTCAGATTTCCGCCCTCGCTGAGCTTTGGATCAGTCGGGGGGCCGCAGCGGCAAACGGATGTGGTCACGCTGGCCAACGGTCATGAGGAACGCAACACGCCTTGGGCCCATTCTCGGCGGGTCTATGATGCGGGGCTGGGGATGCGTTCTATCGATGACCTTCAGTTGCTGATTGCTTTTTTCGAAGCGCGACTGGGGCAGATGTACGGGTTTCGCTGGAAGGACTGGGCCGACTATAAAACGGGCAAGACGGCGCTTTCGGTGGCCTTTGACGACCAGAGCATCGGTTATGGAACCGGGGTTCGGGCGGCGTTTCAGCTGACCAAGACTTACCGCTCCGGCGCGCATTCCTACCGGCGTCCGATCACCAAACCCGTGGCCGGGACGGTGCGTGTGGGGGTGGAACAAGACGAGCTGCGCGAGGGTGTCGAATACGAGGTCGACGCAAGCACGGGGATTGTAACATTTGCCCATCCGCCGGACCCTGAGATGGAGATCTTCGCGGGCTTCGAATTCGACGTGCCCGTGCGCTTTGACACGGACCGCATTCTGATCTCAGTCGAGAGTTTTCAGGCCGGGCAGGTGCCCGACGTGCCGGTGATCGAGGTGCGGATCTGATGGCGGGGCTCAATACAGGGTTTGCGGACCATTTCGCGCGCGGTGTGACAACGCTTTGCCATTGTTGGCAGGTGACGCGGGCGGATGGGGCGGTGTTTGCCTTTACCGATCACGATATGCCGCTGGCATTCGCGGGGGTCGCGTTTCGCGCTGATACGGGGCTGAGTGCGCGGGCGCTGGCCCAAACCAGCGGGCTGTCGGTCGACAACACCGAGGCGCTTGGCGCGCTAAGCGATGATGCGATCCGCGAGGATGAGATCGAGCAGGGACGTTTCGATGGGGCCGAGGTTCAGGCGTGGTTGGTGAACTGGGCGGAGCCTGCGCAGCGGGTGCTGCAGTTTCGTGGATCGATCGGCGAGTTGCACCGCACGGGCGGCAGCTTTCGTGCTGAACTGCGCGGGCTGACGGAGCCGCTGAACCGCCCCTTCGGACGGGTCTTTCAAAAGCCCTGTTCGGCGGTTCTGGAGGATGGCGATTGCCGCTTTGATCTCACCACGCCGGGCTATGCCGAGGAACGCGCGGTTGAGACTGTGGCAGAGGCGCAGTGTTTCCGCTGGGCCGCATTCCCGGGATATGACGAGGGCTGGTTCGCCCGTGGGCGGCTTGACGTGTTGGATGGCCCGGCGGCGGGGCTCTGGGGCATGGTAAAACGTGACTACCATGAGGACGGGCAGCGGGTGATCGAGCTTTGGGAGCCGATCCGCGGGGCGGTCGCGGAGGGCACTCGCGTACGGCTTACGGCAGGCTGCGACAAGCGGATGGAGACCTGTCGGCTGAAATTCAACAACCTGCTGAACTATCGAGGTTTTCCGGATCTGCCGGGTGAGGATTGGATGATGGCCGTCCCGCGCTCAGACGGTGCGAACGCGGGCGGGTCGCGCAGGTGAGCGCCGGGGGTGAACCGTTGCTGCATGCGGCACGCGGGTGGATCGGCACGCCTTATGTGCATCAGGCTGCGGCGAAGGGAGCGGGCTGCGACTGTCTCGGCCTCATCCGGGGGCTTTGGCGTGAACGGATGGGGGCTGAACCCGAGGCGGTGCCGCCCTATTCGATGGACTGGTCCGAGCCGCAGGGAGAGGAACAGCTCTGGGCGGCGGCGCTGCGGCATATGGCGGTGAAGAACAGCGGTGCGCCCGCGCCCGGTGATGTGCTGCTATTCCGAATGCGCCACGGCGCTGTGGCAAAACACCTTGGGTTGCAGGCGCGCATCGGCGCCAGTCCCAGTTTTATTCACGCCTATGCACGGCACGGGGTCGTCGAAAGCCCGCTTAGCCTGCCATGGCAGCGGCGCATCGTGGCGCGATTTGTATTTCCTGAGGAGGTCTCCTGATGGCGACGATTGTTCTTTCGGCAGCGGGTGCCGCGGTTGGCGGCTCCATCGGGGGCACGCTGGCGGGGCTGTCTTCTGTCGCAGTGGGCCGGGTGGTGGGGGCGAGCCTTGGGCGATTGGTCGATCAACGCTTGCTGGGCCAAGGTGGGCAGGCGGTCGAGACCGGCAAGGTCGATCGCTTTCGGCTGACGGGCTCGGGCGAGGGGGCGGCGATCTCGCAGCTTTATGGCCGGATGCGACTGGCTGGGCATGTCATCTGGGCGTCGCAGTTCCAAGAGGTCACCCATGTCAGCGGGGGCGGCAAGGGCGGTCCCCCGACGCCAAAGACGACCGAGTACAGCTATACCGTCAGCCTTGCCATCGCGCTTTGCGAAGGGGAGATCGCCAGCGTCGGGCGCATCTGGGCGGATGGGGAAGAGATTGCCCCGGACGATCTGAACATGCGCGTCTACAGGGGCGAGGCGGATCAGCAGCCCGACCCGACCATCGCCGCGATTGAGGGCGCGGACCGGGTGCCAGCCTATCGCGGCACGGCTTATGTGGTGATGGAAGACCTCGCCTTGGCGCAGTTCGGCAACCGCGTGCCGCAGTTCTCTTTCGAGGTTATGCGCCCCGAACAGCCGCAGGCCCCGGGGTGGGAACATGCGCCTGCCTTTGGTGTGCAGGGGGTCGCCTTGATCCCCGGCACGGGGGAATATGCGCTGGCGACCACGCCGGTTCATTATACCGACGGCCCCGGCAGCCGTTGGAGCGCGAATGTGAATTCACCGGCGGCCAAGACTGATTTCTCGGTGTCGCTGGAGACCTTGACAGAGGAACTGCCCCGGCTAGAAGCGGCCTCTCTCGTCGTGTCATGGTTCGGCAGCGATCTGCGCTGTGGCGATTGCCGCCTGCGCCCCAAGGTGGAAGATCCGGACATTGACGGGGAGAACATGCCGTGGCGGGTGTCTGGGGTGACGCGCGGCACGGCCGAGGTCATCACCCAGCACGGCGCGCGCCCGATCTATGGCGGCACGCCAGCCGATGCCGCGGTGGTTGAGGCCATTCACGCGCTGAAGGCGGCGGGCAAGGCGGTGATGTTCTACCCGTTCATCTTGATGGATCAGACCGAAGGCAACGGCTTGCCGGACCCCTATAGCGATGCCGAGGATCAACCCCGCTTGCCGTGGCGCGGGCGGATCACCCTCTCGGTCGCACCGGGGCGGCCGGGCAGCCCGGATGGGTCAGCGGCGGCAGCGGCTGAAGTTGCCGCGTTTTTCGGCACAGCCACGGCGGCGGATTTCACGGTGACTGAGGGCGCGGTGAGCTACCATGGCCCAGCGGAATGGACCCTCTCGCGGTTCATCCTGCACTACGCCGCACTCTGCGCCGCGGCGGGCGGGGTCGAGGCCTTTTGCATCTCTTCTGAAATGCGAGGCCTGACGCGGGTACGCGCGGCGGGAAATAGCTTCCCTGCGGTGACCGCGCTGCGGGCCTTGGCCGGAGAGGTGCGTGCCTTGCTTGGGTCGGATGCCAAGATCAGCTATGCCGCTGATTGGTCAGAGTATTTTGGCTATCAGCCGCAGGATGGCAGCGGTGATGTTTACTTTCACCTCGATCCGCTGTGGGCCGATCCGCAGATCGATTTCATCGGGATCGACAACTATATGCCGCTGGCCGATTGGCGCGATGAGGAGGGGCATGTCGATGGGGAAGATTGGCCCGCGATCTACGATGTCGGCTATCTGAAATCCAACATCGAAGGTGGTGAGGGGTATGACTGGTACTACCATTCGCCCGAAGCCCGTGCGGCACAGATCCGAACGCCGATCACCGATGGCGCCCATGATGAACCTTGGGTCTATCGTTACAAAGACCTGCGCCGTTGGTGGCAGAACCATCACCATCCGCGCATCGGTGGAGAGCGGCAGGCAGCACCCACGGAATGGCAGCCCATGTCCAAGCCGATCTGGTTCACGGAATACGGCTGTGCCGCCATCGACAAAGGCGCGAACCAACCCAACAAGTTCCTCGATCTGAAAAGCTCGGAAAGCGCCTTGCCGCATCATTCCACCGGCGAACGGGACGATTTGATGCAGATGCAATATCTGCGCGCGCTGTCGGAATATTGGCGTGATCCGGCGCGCAACCCGATCTCGGACGAATATGGCGCTCCGATGCTGGATATGTCGCGCGCCTTCGTTTGGGCTTGGGACACGCGGCCCTTTCCCTTCTTTCCCAACAATGTCGATCTATGGAGCGATGGGGAGAATTACAGCCGGGGTCATTGGCTGAACGGACGGGCCTCGGCGCGTTCGCTGGCCTCGGTGGTCGGGGAGATTTGCCGCCGCGCGGGTGTGATGCATTTCGATACCTCTCAGCTTTTCGGCTATGTCCGCGGCTACACCGTGGACGTGGTCGGAGAGGCGCGCGCCGCCTTGCAACCTTTGATGCTGCGCTATGGGTTCGACGCGATCGAACGCGATGGGGTTTTGCGGTTTCGGATGCGTGATGGGACGGATGCGGTACCACTTGACCCCGACGGGCTTGCGATACACCCCGACCTCGGCGGGCTGACCGAGCAGTTGCGCGAGGCTGAGGCCGAGGTATCGGGCCGTGTTCGGCTGCGGTTCATTCAGGCCGATGCGGATTTCGACGCGATCGCGGAAGAGGCGGTTCTGCCGGATGAGGCGACCCATGCGGTCACCGGGACCGAACTGAACATGGCCCTGACCCGGGGCGAGGGGCGGCAGGTGGCCGAGCGCTGGTTGACCGAGGCGCGTGTCGCCCGCGAAACGCTGCGGCTGGCGTTGCCGCCATCGCAGATGGCTATCGGGGCGGGGGACGTGATCGAACTGCCGGGCGATGGCGCGGAGGGGCCGGGGCGCTACCGCATTGACCGCGTCGAACAGGCCGGCTCCCAGCTGATCGATGCCGTACGGATTGAACCCGAAGTCTATGACCCCGCGCCGCTCGAAGAAGAACTGGCGTCTCTGCGGCCTTTCGCGCCGCCGCTGCCGGTCTTGCCCCAGTTCATGGACTTGCCGCTTTTGCGCGGGGATGAGGTGCCCCATGCGCCGCATCTGGCGGTGACGGCAACCCCTTGGCCGGGGTCAGTCGCCGTTTATCGCTCTACGGTTGATGCTGATTATGCGCTCAACGGCGTCGTTTCCAGTCGGTCCATCATGGGGGTCACCCAAACGGCCCTGCGCGCGGCGCGGCCGGGGGTGATCGACGCAGGACCGGTGCTGGAAGTCAAACTCAGCAGCGGCAGCCTTGAATCGGTCAGCAAAGAGGCGCTTTTGAATGGGGCGAACCTTGCCGCCATCGGCGATGGAAGCGCGGACCGATGGGAGTTATTTCAATTTCAGGAGGCGCAGCTTGTCGCCCCTGCGACCTATTGGCTGACGGGACGTCTGCGCGGGCAGGCGGGAAGTGATGGGCTGATGCCGGAGGTTTGGCCCGTGGGGTCGCGCTTTGTGCTGATGAATGGGACACCGCAACAGGTCGAGTTCAGCCCGCATCTGCGCCGCGTGGCCCAGCACTACCGCATAGGTCCTGCCCGGCGCCCCGTGGATGATCCGTCCTATCTGCATCAGGTTCATGCGTTTGACGGGAATGGCCTGCGGCCCTACAGCCCGTGCCATCTGTGGGCAGAGGCGCTGCCCGGTGGTGATATTACCTTTAGCTGGATCCGACGGACGCGTATCGACGGGGACGCTTGGGACGGGCCAGAGGTGCCGCTTGGCGAAGAAAGTGAGCGGTATCTTCTGCGGGTTTTTGCAGGCGGTCAGCACCTGCGGGACGTACTGCTCGATACGCCCGGGTGGACCTACAGCACTGCGGCACGGGCGGCTGATGGGCTGACCGGGGCGTTTGAGGTAACGGTGGCGCAGGTCTCTGCCAGCTACGGCGCGGGGCTTGCCGCCACGTTAGTGGTGCCCGGATAGGCCTGCGCGTTATCACGATTTTGAGCATGTGCGGATTTACAAATGGTCCTACGCTATTGCATGAGCTACCCTAGCGGCAGAGTGAAGGAGCCCGTGCCATGGCGCAGACACACAGAAATATCTCGAAAGTGGACCCGGTCTGGGATCAGATTCAGCAAGAAGCTGAGGATGCGGTGCGTGATGAGCCGCTGATCGGCGGCTTTGTTCACGCCTGTATCCTGCATCATAAATCCATCGAGAACGCGCTTTCCTATCGCATCGCTGCGAAGCTTTCGTCCAACGAGATGTCGATGATGGTCGTGCGCGAAATGGTCGAGGAGGCCTATGCCGAAGACCCGGACCTCGTCGCCGCGGCGCGCGCCGATCTGGTGGCGATCTATGACCGTGACCCGGCCTGCCATCGGTTGCTGCAGCCGATCCTTTACTTCAAAGGCTATCAAGCGGTGCAGGCCTATCGGGTTGGCCACTACCTCTATATGAAGGGCAAACGCGATTTGGCATATTTCATCCAAATGCGGGTGAGCGAGATTTTCGGCGTGGATATCCACCCGGCGGCCAAAATGGGCAAGGGCATCATGATCGACCACGCGCATTCCATCGTCATCGGTGAGACGGCGGTGGTGGGCGACAACGTCTCGATGCTGCATTCTGTGACGCTAGGCGGGACCGGCAAGGAAGAAGAGGACCGTCACCCTAAGATCGGGAACGGCGTGTTGATTGGCGCAGGCGCAAAGGTGTTGGGCAATATCACCATTGGCCATTGCAGCCGGATCGCCGCCGGCTCGGTGGTGCTGGAGCCTGTGCCTGCCTGCAAAACTGTTGCCGGAATTCCGGCGCGGATCGTGGGAGAGGCGGGCTGCGATCAGCCGTCGATGTCGATGAACCACCTTTTTGGGCCAGACGCCGAATAGGCGCAGAAGCCAGCGTTGCAAAAAAAAGCCGGGGCATGCCCCGGCTTTTTCGTTTCGTAGAGTGCGGGCCTTAGGCCAGCATGATCATCGGATTTTCGAGGTTCTCGACGATCGCATTCAACAGCTGCGCACCGAGCGCCCCGTCGATCACGCGGTGATCGACCGAGAGGGTGACCGACATGACTGTGGCCGCAGTTACCTCGCCATCCTTCCCGATGATCGGTTTTTTCACGCCAGCACCGACAGCAAGGATCGCTCCATGCGGCGGGTTTATCACCGCATCAAAGTTGTCGATCCCGAACATACCGAGGTTGGAAATCGCAAAGCTGCCGCCCTGATACTCATGCGGCGCCAGCTTACGGTCGCGGGCGCGGGTGGCAAGGTCTTTCATCTGCGCCGAGAGGGTCGAGAGCGATTTGGTATCGGCGTCCTGCAACACGGGGGTGAAGAGACCGCCTTCAATGGCCACGGCCACGGCCACATCCGAGGGTTTCAGCTTGAGGATGCGATCACCGGCCCAGACAGCATTAGCATCCGGCACCGATTGCAGGGCCAGCGCGCAGGCTTTGATGATGAAGTCGTTGACCGAGAGCTTTACACCGCGCGATTCCAACTGCTTGTTCAGATCGCTGCGGAAGGAAAGCAGCGCGTCGATCTGGATGTCGCGGCGCAGGTAGAAATGCGGCACGGTTTGCTTGGCCTCGGTAAGGCGCGCGGCGATGGTCTTGCGCATGCCGTTGAGGGTGACTTCCTCGTACTCCCGGCCCTCGTACATCTTGGCGACCGCATCGGCAGATGGGCCGGTGGTCGCGGCTTGGGCGACCGGGGCGGCATCTTTGGCAGTCGCTGCGCTCTCGGATTTCGCCGCTGTCGGCTGGGCGTTTTCGACATCTGCTTTGACGATCCGGCCACGCGGGCCGCTGCCGTCGATCTGCGACAGGTCCAACCCCTTGTCGGCGGCGATCCGGCGGGCGAGGGGGGAGGCAAAGATACGCTCACCCTTCTGGCTTTTCGGGGCGGCGGGGGCTTTGCTGTCGCTTTTGCCCGTCGCCTCATTCGCATCCGTCGCACCGCGGCCATAGCCCGCTTCGGGGGTCTCGGCTTCGGCGGCTTTGGGCGCCGCTTCGGCCTGCGGTTTTTCTTCTTTGGTGGATGCGGATGTATCGATATCGTCGGCGCTTTCACCTTCTTCGAGCAGTACAGCGATTGGCGTGTTCACCTTCACGCCTTCGCTGCCTTCGCTGATCAGGATCTTGCCGATGGTGCCTTCGTCGACGGCTTCGAATTCCATCGTGGCCTTGTCGGTCTCGATCTCGGCCAGAATGTCACCAGAGGAGACTTCGTCGCCTTCCTTGACCAGCCATTTGGCAAGCGTGCCTTCCTCCATCGTGGGGGATAGGGCGGGCATGAGAATTTCTGTGGGCATGATCCGCTCCTTACCGGTAAGTGACTGATTTGACGGCTTCAATCACCTCGTCGGTGGTGACCAGCGCGTGTTTTTCGAGGTTGGCGGCATAGGGCATGGGCACGTCCTTGCCGGTGCAGGTGATGACCGGCGCGTCGAGGTAATCAAACGCCTCTTGCATGATCACGCCGCTGATGTAGCCACCGACGGAGCCCTGCGGCCAGCCTTCTTCGACGGTGACGCAGCGGTTGGTCTTCATCACCGATTTCAGGATCGTGTCCGTGTCCATCGGGCGCAGTGTGCGCAGGTCGATGACCTCGGCGTCAATGCCTTCTTCGGCCAGCTTCTCAGCAGCCTCCAACGCATAGGTCATGCCGATGCCAAAGCTGACGATGGTCACGTCGGACCCTTCGCGCCAGATGCGAGCCTTGCCGAAGGGCACGGTGTAATCCTCAATATCCGGCACGTCGAAGCTGCGGCCATAGAGGATTTCGTTTTCAAGGAAGATCACCGGGTTCGGGTCACGGATGGCGGTTTTCATCAAGCCTTTATAATCGCTCGCCGAATAGGGCATCGCGACCTTCAGGCCGGGGATCTGCATGAACCACGCGGCATAGTCCTGTGAGTGCTGCGCGCCGACGCGGGCGGCGGCACCGTTGGGGCCACGGAAGACCATGGGCGCGCCCATCTGGCCGCCGGACATGTAGAGCGTCTTGGCCGCAGAGTTGATGATCTGATCCATCGCCTGCATGGCGAAGTTGAAGGTCATGAACTCGACAATCGGGCGCAGACCGCCGAAGGCCGCACCAACACCGATCCCGGCAAAGCCATGTTCGGTGATCGGCGTGTCGATCACCCGTTTGGGGCCGAATTCGTCCAGCATCCCTTGGGTGATTTTATATGCGCCTTGGTACTCCGCGACTTCCTCACCCATGAGGAAGACATCTTCGTCGCGGCGCATCTCTTCGGCCATGGCGTCGCGCAGCGCTTCGCGCACGGTCTGCTGCTTCATCGCCGTGCCTTCGGGCCAGTCGGGGCTGGTGTCGGGCTCGGGCTGTTTCTTGCCCTCGGCGGGGGGCTCGCGGTTGTCGTCCGAGGATTTGGCCTGCGCAGGCTCGGCGTCCTCGCCCTTGTCCTCGGCGGGGGCCGATGTCGCGCTGTCGATATCGTCCGCGCTTTCGCCATCTTCCAGCAGAACGGCGATAGCGGTGTTCACCTTGACGCCTTCAGTGCCTTCCTCGATCAGGATTTTTCCGATGGTGCCTTCGTCAACGGCTTCGAATTCCATCGTGGCCTTGTCGGTTTCGATCTCGGCCAGAATGTCACCAGAAGAGACCTCATCGCCTTCCTTGACCAGCCATTTGGCCAGCGTGCCTTCTTCCATGGTAGGGCTGAGGGCGGGCATAAGAATTTCGGTTGCCATATCAGTTTTTCTCCGCAGGAGTAATCATTCCGACGACGTTGCCTTGGCCGTCCTCGACATAGGCGCAGCGGCCGATGCCCGGAAAATCTGTGGGGGGAAGGGCCTCGGCCCCGCCGTTATTAAGCGCCCAGAGATAGCGGGCGTCACAGTCTTCGACCTCAAAAGTCATGGTGCCGCCACGGATCGGGCCGCCAGCAGTTGGGGTCGCGTCACCGCGTGTCAACATGCCACCCGTCAGGCCTTTGCCCGTGCCGATGTCCCGGCCTTCGATCAGGTGATAGGAAGCGTCTTCGCCCCCCTCCATGGGAGAAAATTCCCAACCGAACAATCCGGCATAGAAAGTTTTGGCGGCCGCGACGTCGCTTGCGTGGATCTCGAAATGCGGCATCAGGCTTCGGCCTCCTGCGGAACTTCGGTTGCGTAGATATCGGTCCAAAGCTCTTCGAGCGCAGGCTCGGGGCTTTCCTTGGCGAAATCGGCGCTCTCGTTCACGATCTTCTTGATC
Source organism: Sulfitobacter sp. HI0027 (assembly GCF_001634775.1). Lineage (NCBI taxonomy): Bacteria > Pseudomonadati > Pseudomonadota > Alphaproteobacteria > Rhodobacterales > Roseobacteraceae > Sulfitobacter > Sulfitobacter sp. HI0027. The sequence continues at coordinate 8,477 of NZ_LWER01000131.1, read as the reverse complement.
TCTTTATCGATGGCCTTGAGGTCGTCTTCGGTGGCGTGATTACCTTCGAGCAGCAGGGTGCGGACCGATTCAATCGGGTCACGCTCATCGCGCATTTTTTGGACCTCTTCGCGGGTGCGATATTTTGCGGGGTCGGACATGGAGTGGCCACGGTAACGGTAGGTCTTGATCTCAAGGATATACGGTCCGTTCTCACGGGCGTGGGCCACGGCCTTTTGACCGGCCTCTTTCACCGCCAGCACGTCCATCCCATCGACGGCCTCACCGGGGATGCCAAAGGCTTTGCCGCGCTCCCAGATTTCGGCCGAGGAAGTCGAGCGCTGCTGCGATGTGCCCATGGCGTATTGGTTGTTCTCGATCACAAAGATCACCGGCAGCTTCCAAAGCGCGGCCATGTTGAAAGTCTCATAGACCTGACCTTGGTTCGCCGCACCATCGCCGAAATAGGTGAAAGTGACGCGCCCGTTGCCCTTGTACTGATCGGCAAAGGCCAGCCCCGCGCCGAGCGGCACCTGCGCTGCGACAATGCCGTGGCCGCCGTAAAAATGCTTTTCTTTCGAGAACATATGCATGCTCCCGCCCTTGCCCTTGGAGTAGCCACCCTCGCGGCCCGTCAACTCGGCCATGACGCCGTTCGGGTCCATGCCACAGGCCAGCATATGGCCGTGATCGCGGTAGGAAGTGACGCGCTTGTCGCCTTCTTCGGCGGCGGCCTCTAGGCCCACAACGACAGCTTCTTGCCCGATATAAAGGTGGCAGAACCCCCCGATCAGCCCCATGCCGTAAAGCTGCCCGGCTTTCTCTTCAAAGCGTCGGATCAGCAGCATGTCGCGGTAATAGCTGGTCAGCTCCTCCGCAGAGACATTGGGTTTCTTGCTCGATTTCTTCGCGGCCATGGACGTCTCCTCCGTCGGCTCTGGTCAGATGCCAAAAGTAGTTTAGCGTTAAACTATTCCCTAACGCATTCCGGAACGGATTGCGAGGGACTTTGTGACGTGGCGCGCGCACCACGGCTGACAAGTCAAAGGAGGCCAGAGATTTTAAGTGATTGCAAGACCGCAGGCGCGGGGCGGGGCGATCGGACGCGAAAGGTCAGCGAATGACGATCTCATCTGTGCGGACCATGCCCAGCACTCTGCGCGCGCGTTCGTCTAAAAGATCAAGGTCGAGGTAATCGTCCGACAGCCTGCGGGTCAGGTTTTCCATCCGCGCAACCTCGGCGCGGACCTCGGCCAGACGGTCGCTCAGCTTTTGGTTCTCGGCCACGATCTCGGTCCGGCGGAACAGGCCGAAATCCCCCTGCACGGCGGCAAAGGTGAAATACAGGCTCAGCGCGAAAGCGATTGCGAAAAACAGCAATGTGCCGAAAGCCGGACGGGTGTTGCGTGTCATGGTTCTGCCTCTGCGTCTCTTGGCGGACGTGACATTAGTATGACACAGGCGATTCGACATGGGAATCCCACAATTGCGGGAAACCCGTTGTTTTTACCGCGAAATCACGATTTTGCGCGGCTTAGCCGCCCAAGGCGGCAACGCCGGGCAGGGTTTTGCCTTCCATCCACTCAAGGAAAGCGCCCCCGGCGGTTGAGATATAGGTGAAATCATCCGCCACGCCCGCTTGGTTCAGGGCGGCAACCGTGTCACCGCCCCCGGCGACCGAGGTCAGCGTGCCTTCGCGCGTTTTGGCGGCGGCGGCCCGGGCTGCGGCGACGGTGGCAGTATCGAAGGGCGGGATTTCAAAGGCCCCCATCGGGCCGTTCCAGATCAATGTGCGCAGCCCGGCAAAAGCGGTTTCAACCAGCGCGACCGTATTAGGGCCCGCATCCAGCACCATTTGATCATCCGACAGTTTCGCATCAGGGCCAAGCTGGGCCACCTCATGCGCAGCCCCTTTGGCGAACTCACGCGCGACCAGACCGTCGACGGGCAAGATCACGCGGCAGCCCGCCTTGTCGGCCTGCGCCATGATGTCTTTGGCCGTGTCGTAATAATCCGGCTCTTCCAATGACTTGCCCAGATCAGCACCGAGCGCTGCGAGGAAGGTGTTCGCCATGCCGCCGCCGATCACCAGAACATCCAGCCGGTTCACGAGGTTTTCTAAAAGCGCGATTTTGGTCGAGACCTTGGCCCCCCCAACGACAGCGCCAACAGGACGCTCAGGCTTAGCGAGGGCTGCCTCAAGCGCCGAGAGTTCCGCCTGCATCAAACGGCCCGCGCAGGCAGGCAACAGCCGCGCCAGCGCCTCGGTCGAGGCATGGGCGCGGTGGGCGGCAGAGAAGGCATCGTTACAATAGATATCGCCAAGCGCGGCCAGTTGGCGGGCGAAGCCTTCGTCATTGGCTTCTTCGCCCGGATAAAAGCGGATGTTTTCCATAAGTTGCAGATCGCCCTGCGCCTCGGCAGCGGCGTCCAGCGAGGGCACGAAAGCCACATCGCGGCCCAATGCCTTTTCCAGCGCGGGTAGGACTTGTTTCAGGCTCATCTCGTCCACGGCCTTGCCCTTGGGCCGTCCGAAATGCGCCAGCAGCGTCACCTTGCCGCCGCGCGACAGGATGTCGGTCACCGTGGGCACGATCCGCTCGATCCGTGTGGCATCGGTAACGCGGCCATTTTCGACCGGTACGTTAATGTCGACGCGCAAAAGCACCCGTTTGCCGTCCAGTTCCATATCGTCCAGTGACTTCCAGCCCATCGGTCTTCTCCCAATCCAATCCGTTGCGCTGTGTTTTGCTGTTATCTTGGCTCAGGTCAATGCGCGGCTTGGCAATCGCGGCCAAGCTCCTTAGGTATCTGGCAAAGACAAACCAAAGGATTGCCCAATGGCCGAGATCAAAGACCCCGAAAACACCATCCTGATGGAACTCAAAGGCGGCACCGTCACGATTGAGTTGATGCCTGACCTTGCGCCCAAGCACGTCGAGCGCATGAAAGAACTGGCCCGCGCCGGAAAATACGACAACGTGGCTTTCCACCGCGTGATCGAAGGTTTCATGGCCCAGACAGGCGATGTGGCCAACGGCAACATGGAAGACAACTTCAACCTGCGTGCGGCTGGCACCGGCGGCTCCGACCTGCCGAACCTGCCTGCGGAATTCTCCAAAGTTCCTCACGCCCGTGGCACCATCGGTGCGGCGCGTTCGGCCAACCCCGACAGCGCCAACAGCCAGTTTTTCATCAACTTTAAAGACAATGACTTCCTCAACGGTCAGTACACCGTTTACGGGCAAGTCATCTCGGGCATGGAACATGTTGATGCGCTCACACGGGGCGAGCCGCCTGCGAACCCGGACCGCATGATCTCCGTCAAGGTGGCCGCAGATGCGTAAGCTCGTAGGCACCAGCGCCGTTTTGGCGCTTCTCGGTTCGGCGGCCATGGCCACCGGGCTTGAGATCGAAGTTGCGGGCGAGGCCAATGGCACCGTCAAGATCGACCTGCTGGAAGATGTGGCACCCGCCCATGTCGCGCAGATCACCGAACTGGCCGAAGAAGGCGCCTATGACGGGGTGGTCTTCCACCGCGTGATCGACGGCTTCATGGCGCAGACCGGCGACGTGCAGTTTGGCCGCGCCGATGGCGACACCGCGCGCGCTGGCATGGGCGGCTCCGACAAGCCCGACCTAGAGGCGGAGTTCTCGGACATCGCCTATGAGAAGGGCGTCGTGGGCATGGCCCGCAGCCAGAGCCCGAACAGCGCCAACAGCCAGTTCTTCATTATGTTCGACGAAGCCCCCTTCCTTGACGGTCAGTACACCGTCGTGGGCAAGGTCACCGAAGGGCAGGACGTGGTCGATGCCATCAAACGCGGCACCGGCCCCAACGGTGCCGTTGTCGGGACGCCGGACGTTATGCAAAAGGTCACTGTGACCGAGTAACTGTCGGCCCCAAGTCGCATCGGGGACCGAGTAACATCTGTTCCCGATCGCGTGGGGTGGGCTTGCTTGCTCACCCCCACATGCGGCACGCTCGGGCCATGATAAAATTAAGCGCCATCGTTCTGAGCCTTGGCCTTGCGGCCAACAGTCTTCTCGCCGATCCCGCCCGCTGGCAGGGAGAATGGCCGGAGACCGATTTTTCCAAAACAAGTATCACAGATTGGTCCGAGATCATCTCGGGCGGGCCGCCCAAGGATGGCATCCCGGCACTTGACGCACCGGATTTCAAAGCAGCGCGCGCCGAAACCCGCATCGCCCCGCGCGAGCCGGTGATCACGGTTGCGATAGAGGGTGCCAAACCGCGCGCCTATCCGATTCGCTATCTGACATGGCATGAGATTGTTAACGATAGGGTTAATGGCCAGCCTATCGCCGTGACCTTTTGCCCGCTGTGCAACTCTGCACTTGTCTTTGACCGCCGCGTCGCGGGCAAGCTGCTGCGCTTTGGCGTATCAGGCAAGCTGCGCCATTCCGACATGGTGATGTATGACCGCGAGACCCAAAGCTGGTGGCAACAGGCCGAAGGCCGCGCCATCGTGGGGGCGCTGACGGGCACCGAGCTAAAACACCTCCCAAGCTGGCTGGAAAGCTGGGCCGATTTCACCGCGCGATACCCCGATGGGCTGGTGATGGAGGAACCTTCCTACAACCGCGACTATGGCCGCAACCCTTACCGGAACTATGATTCTTCGGCCAAACCCTTCCTCTACGACGGCGCGCAGCCGCCGCACGGAATTGCACCGCTAGAGCGCGTGGTGCGTGTGGGAGACCGGGCGTGGCGGCTCAATCGGTTGGCCGAGGAAGGCGAGTTGCGTGAGGCCGGTGTGACGATCTCGTGGCGGGCAGGGCAGGCCTCGGCGTTGGACGCGGGGCAGATCGGCCAGGGGCGTGACGTGGGCAGCATCCGCGTGCGTGACAGCGCCGGCAGCGACGTGCCGCATGATGTGATGTTTGCCTTCGCCTTTGATGCCTTCTGGCCAGATGGTACTTGGATGCTGAAGCGTTAAGCCCGCGCCGCAAGCCTAAAATGAAAACGGGCGCCGCAGTTTCCCGCGACGCCCGTGAATACTCTGAACCGACCGCAGGTCTTAGGACGCCGGGTTCGGCTTTTGCGCCGGAGCGGATTTTGCGCCCGGGTTCAGCGGATCGTCCTGACGCTGCACCGAACCTTCGAAATGCGCGCCGGATTCGATCGCGATGGTCTTGTGGATGATGTCACCCTCAACCCGTGCGGTCGATGTCAGACGTACCTTGAGGCCACGCACGCGGCCCACGATACGGCCATTGATCACCACGTCATCGGCAACTACTTCGCCTTTGATCGTCGCCGTTTCACCGATGGTCAACAGATGCGCGCGGATGTCGCCCTCAACAGTGCCTTCAACCTGAACATCGCCCGTCGTCTTCATGTTGCCGGTCACATGCAGGTCCGAAGACAGAACGGATGCGGGCGGCTTCGCCTTGGGGGCACTGGCCTTGAATTCGCTCTGCTTGGAGGGCGCAGGGGCCGCCGAAGCGCTGGAAGGTGCCGGTTTGGACGCATCTGCATCCTGGGGCGCGGGATCGTTGATTTTGCTTTTAGAAAACATCGTTTGCAGCCTTGATATAGATCATGGGGTTAACAGCCTTGCCACCTACGCGGACTTCATAGTGGAGATGGACACCGGTGACCCGTCCTGATGCTCCCATATCACCAATATGCTGCCCGCGCGAGACTCTTTGACCAACTTTCACGCGCAGCTTGGACATGTGGGCATAACGGGTCTCGATGCCGAACTCGTGCTGGATCTTGACCAAACGGCCATAGCCCGAGGACCAGCCGGCGTGAATCACCACACCATCGGCGGTCGCATAAAGCGGCGTGCCCATGCCAGCGGCAAAGTCGACGCCCTTGTGCATCCGGCGGCCACCTGTCTTGGGGTCGCGGCGATAGCCGAACTGGCTGGTGAAGCGGAAAGCGTTTTTGACCGGGTTCGCAAAAGGCGCTTTTTCGGCGGCGATGCGGTAAAGGTTCAACCGGTCCATCTGGTTCAGCAGACGGTTTGCGCGCAGCGTATCGGGGCTAAGCTCTTCGCCGCGGGTGGTGAAGGACAGCGGCGTCATCGGGCCACCTTGGCCGGAATAGCCGCGGCGCACGGTGGCGAGGATACGGTCGGTCGGCATGCCCGCGCTGCGGAACATCTTATCGAGCGGGGCGACGGAAACGCTCATCGCTTCTTCAAGCTGGCGGAAGATCGCGTCGTTCTGATCGCGCATCAACGCGATCTCTTGCGCCATTTCATCGGCCTGCAGCAGCGCATCCTGCGCATCGACCACAACTTTGTCGCGCTCTGCCGCGGTGCGTGCCAGAGCTTGGGCAAGGAAATCGACCGGCGCTTGATCGGCATCGGCGCGCAGGCTGCCCGCCTCACCGTTCTCAAGGCTGCCTTCCAATTCGGCCAGCTTCAGCCGGGCCTTTTGGCGGTCTTTCATCGTGTCGCGCAGGGTAGATTGGATCACGTCAATCCCGGTCTCCAACTCACGGCGGCGGGTCTCTGACGCCAGCAGTTCGGATTGCATGACGGAAATTTGTGTGAGCGCGGCGTTAAAGCGGTCTTGTGCGGCCAATGCCTCTTCGGCCCGCAGATCACGCTGCGCGGACAGCTCGTTCAGACGCGCCTGATAGGTGCGCTGATCGCGTTTGGCCTGCTCGCGAAAGTTGCCCGAGCCGATGCTGTCCATCAAAATGATCGCCGTGGCGATAATGGCCCATGACACGAGGAAGGCCGACCCTGCCAGCCCGATAATCTGGGTGCCGGGGCGCAGACGGATGAAACGTGTGTCGCTGTCGGATTTCAAAAAGACGCGGCGTTCGGGAAAATAATGCTCAAGCAGAGCATGCGTCTTGATGGCAATCCGTGTGCGCACGTTGTCGTCCTTTGTCCCGTCCCGTCGGCGCGGAGGGCTCGCCCAGCCCGCGCCCAACGTCAATAGCCAGTGCCCGCGAATGGGGCAACCCTATTGACCCGCGGCAACCCGCGCCTGCGCGGCAATCCCCCATTCGCCCCGGGAAAAAGCGCTTTGCTATTGGCAAAAATCCGCCGATATTAAGCACTTGCTGTCTTATGGCCGGATCAGCTTGGGCCCCCGTCCGCCGTGAGAGGCCAATAGAAATCGGGCGGGATTCCCGCCTCGGCGCGTTTTTCCTCGTTGAAAGGCGGCTTGAGATCGCCGTGAAAATACTGGCGCACGAGAGCATGAAACCGGTCTTTCGGGTCTTCGTCATGGCGCCCACAAAGGAAGTGAAACCATTTGCTGCCATAGGCCACATGGGCGACTTCTTCGGAATAGATCGTCTCAAGTGCTGCCACGGCGCTGTCGGCCTTGGCCTTGCGGAATATCTCGATCATGCCGGGCGTCACATCAAGGCCACGCGCCTCTAGCACCATGGGCACTACGGCGAGGCGGCCCATCAGATCGTCCACCGTATCCTCTGCCGCGCGCCACATGCCCGCATGGGCAGGCATCGCGCCATAGTGGCTGCCCATCTCCTCAAGACAATCGCACATCAGGTTGAAGTGCTTGGATTCGTCGTCCGCCGCTTTCACCCAGTCATCGAAGAACCCAAGCGGAAGCGGAACATGCGAAAACCGCGCAATCACGTCCCAATGCAGGTCGACAGCGTTCAACTCGATATGCGCCACGGCATGCAAAAGCGCCGCGCGGCCTTCGGGCGTGCCCGGGCGGCGGCGGGGCACTTCGCGCGGGCTGAGCAATTCGGGCTGGGCAGGTCGGGCAGGGTGCAGCGGCGGATCAGCGCGGCCCACCTCAGGGCGCGCGCCTTCGGCTCGGGCCGAGAGCCATTCAGCTGCGAATTTCCGCGACAGTGCGGTCTTTTCGCGCCCATCCGCCGTGCGCAGTACCGCCTCGGCCATTTCCGCCAGCGGCATCATGCGCCACGCACCGCGTCCAGCACCGCATCGACATGGCCGGGCACTTTCACCTTGCGCCAGACCTGCGCGATCTGGCCTGCGGCGTCGATCAGATAGGTCGCGCGTTCGATGCCCATGGATTTCTTGCCGTACATGTTCTTCTCAACCCAGACCTCGTAGGCTTCGGTCACCGCGCCATCGGTGTCGGACAACAGCGGCACCGTCAGCGCGTGTTTGGCGGCGAATTTGTCGTGCTTGTCCATGCTGTCGCGTGAGATGCCAAAGACTTGCACACCAGCCTCGGCGAACTCCGACAGCCGCTCGGAAAAGCCGATCGATTCCTTGGTGCAGCCGGGCGTGTCATCGCGCGGGTAAAAGAACAGCACCACGGGGCCGCCTTGCTGCGCAGACAGCGTAATCTCGCCACCGCCAGTCACGGGAAGGGTGAAATCCGGGGCCGGTTGGCCGGGCTGGGGTCCGATCTGCGACATGGGGCGGTTCCTTTGGCTTGTGAAGGGTCGTTTAGGGCTGTCATACTGCATCTGATTTGACAACGTCAAAGCCGCCCCCGAAAGCCGCCCCAGCCGAACCGGAGCCCGATGCGCGACCCATCCCCTTCCAGCCCCCCTTCGC
>NZ_LWER01000130.1:0-213 GCF_001634775.1 Sulfitobacter sp. HI0027 | reverse complement strand
GCCGGGGTGATGCTGGCGGCGTCTTTCTTTTCGCTCATCATCCCCGCACTGGATGCAGCCGGACTGCGGTATGACAGCGAGGCCGCGCCCGCCGCGATCGTCTGTGTGGCGATCTTGCTCGGCATGGGGGCCGTGGCGCTGATGAACGAACTTCTACCGCATGAGCACTTCAAGACGGGCCGCGAGGGGCCAGCGGCGGCATCGCTTCGACGG
>NZ_LWER01000129.1:0-262 GCF_001634775.1 Sulfitobacter sp. HI0027 | reverse complement strand
GCCGTGGCAACCCGCCCCGGCAAACATCACCCGCGCAACCGAAATCATGGCAGACCTGCCCGCTTTTGACACGATGTGGTTCAGCGATGGCTTGGACTATCCGGGCCGCGATGATCTGCGCGCCGAGCTGCAATCCAAAGGCGCGGTGGAGGTGCATCAATCGGCGAGCAATGTCATCGGCATCGCGCCTGCGGTCTACCAAGATGGCGCAATCGACCTGACCCTGCGCCGCGCCATTCCCGGCCCGGAGCGCGAGGCCGTG
>NZ_LWER01000128.1:0-276 GCF_001634775.1 Sulfitobacter sp. HI0027 | reverse complement strand
ACCAGATCGGGCAGCGGGATGCCTGCAACGGTGGAGTAGCGCACCAGCGGCACCATTGTGTCGCCGTGGCCGCCCAGAACGAAGGCAGTGACGTCTTTCATCGAGACGTTGAACTCGGTCGCGAGGAAGTGACGGAAACGCGCGCTATCAAGCACGCCTGCCATGCCGCAAACCTTGTTGTGCGGCAGACCGGAGAATTCACGCAGCGCCCAGACCATCGCATCAAGCGGGTTGGTGATGCAGATCACGAAAGCGTCGGGGGCGTGTTTGGCAATG
>NZ_LWER01000127.1:0-248 GCF_001634775.1 Sulfitobacter sp. HI0027 | reverse complement strand
TGGCATCATATTTGAGTGACCGCGCACCTGAGATTAATTTCGTAACGCCCAACGCAGACCAAGCACGGATCTTAGGAAATATTCTGTCGATCCTCGATCTCGGCGGGGCCGTGACGATCGAAACTGGCTGGGGTTGGGATCGGCGTGAAGTGAGTAGTGCTGCAGTAGAAGTCATGTTCCCTCCCTTCGGCATGACTGTGAAAGATGATGACAATATTCCTGAACGCACCCTCACGAGCCTTGGCCTA
>NZ_LWER01000126.1:0-216 GCF_001634775.1 Sulfitobacter sp. HI0027 | reverse complement strand
ACAGGACCGCAGCGGCGAAAAGCAGGGTCACGTAGGTCATCCAACTGCGAATGGCCGAGCGCGCCAGCGCCGGATCAGCGGCCAACCGCCTGTTTTCGCGCGTGGCCAGCCACAGGTACAGCGGCAACGTCACGATCAGCACCGCCATGGCCCAGCGGATGCGATAGGTCGCCCCGCCACCCTCTGAGGAAATGAAGTGGTCGATCAAAGCATGCA
>NZ_LWER01000125.1:0-274 GCF_001634775.1 Sulfitobacter sp. HI0027 | reverse complement strand
AAAGCCGCGCCCTTCGCCCAGCAGGATGTTTTCCGCAGGCACGCGAACATTGTCGTAAATGATCTCACCATGCCCATGCGGCGCGTCAGAAAAGCCAAAGACTGGGATCATCCGCTTGATCGTCAGGCCCGGTGTGTCACGCGGCACGAGGATCATGCTCTGTTGGCGATAAGGTTCGGCCTCTGGGTCAGTTTTACCCATCACGATGAACAGTTTGCAGCGCGAGTCGCCCGAACCTGAGGTCCACCATTTGCGCCCGTTGATGACGTATTCA
>NZ_LWER01000124.1:0-245 GCF_001634775.1 Sulfitobacter sp. HI0027 | reverse complement strand
TCGCACCGGACGGTCAAAGCGGCAGCATCCCCGCCTTCTTGCAACGCCTCCGTGCCCAGACCGGGGCGCAGGTCATGTGGATGGGCTATTACGCAGGCTCCGGCTCAGGCTCCTTTGCCGGATGCCGCGATGATCTGGTCGAAATCGAATCCCGTATCGCCACTTTCGCCGCAGGCCGCCCCGGGATCCATTTCGTCGATTCCGAAGACGTGATCGACCGGGGGGACCGCGGGCTTTTTGCCGGG
>NZ_LWER01000123.1:0-16926 GCF_001634775.1 Sulfitobacter sp. HI0027 | reverse complement strand
GACCCCGAGTTTCCGCTGTTCCTGCGTTGGCCCTATCTCCCACGTCTGCTGCCATGGCTACGCCGCTACATGAGCCACGCCAACGATGCCGACACCCGACGCATCTCTGCCGGGCTGGTGCCCATCGTGAGCGACAGCGTGGCGCAACACAAAGCCCTCTGCGCCGATCTGGGGCTGGCCGATTGGGTGCGCGACGGCGACTATTGCTTTGCCTATACCAGCCGCGCGGCCTTTGAGGCCGAAGCCTATACATGGGCGCTCCGCCGCGAGGCGGGCTTCGTGCCAGAGATCATCGAAGGCGGCGCGGTTCAGGAATTCGACCCGGCCTATGGCCCGCAGATCACCTGCATCGCCCGGTTGGCCGACCACGGTTTCATCGCCGACCCCGGCGGCTATGTCCGGGCGCTGGCCAAGGCGTTTGAGGGGATGGGCGGCACTATTAGACGGGCCGAGGTTGAGGACATCACGGTCCTTGATGAAGAGGTCACTTCGGTCCTGACCGATCAAGGCCCCCTGCCCTGCGACGACGTGCTGCTGGCCACGGGCGTCTGGTCGAAACCGCTGATGCGCAAGCTGGGGATCAATGTGCCGCTGGAGTCCGAACGCGGCTACCACATCGTCTTCAAAGACGCCCAAGGCGGCCCCTCCCGCCCCACCATGATGGCGGCGGGCAAATTCGTCGCCACGCCCATGACCGAAGGGCTGCGCTGCGCCGGGATCGTCGAGTTCGGCGGGCTAGAGGCGGGCGCCTCCAAAGCGCCACTGGCGCTGCTGCGCCGTCAGGCCAAGGCCGCCTTTCCCAACCTCACCGCCGAGGAAGAGATCGAATGGCTGGGGCACCGACCCGCCCCCAGCGACTCGCTGCCCCTGATCGGGCAGATCGGGACGAGCCGGGTCTATACTGCCTTCGGGCATCACCACATCGGGTTGACGGGCGGGCCGAAAACGGGCCGACTGATCGCCGGATTGATCACGGGGCAGCCGCCAAACACGGATCTGACCCCGTATCACCCCCAGCGCTTTGACAGATAACGCCAAGCGCGCACGCAAATAAACAAGGGAGAAACCAAATGACACTGACAGCAAGACTGATGGCCGGCGCGGCGATGACCGCCCTGACACTGGGCACCGCCATGCCCGCCTTCGCGGCCGAGAAATGGGATATGCCGATGGCCTATTCGGCCTCGAACTTCCATTCCGAGAACGGCGTGCAATTCGCCGAATGCGTGACCGAAGCCACCGGCGGCGAGATCGAGATCACTGTGCATCCGGGCGGCGCACTTTTCGCTGGGGCCGACATCAAACGCGCGATCCAGACCGGTCAGGTTCAGATCGGCGAGCGTCTGCTCTCTGGCCACCAGAACGAGAACGCGGTCTTCGGCTTTGACTCCATCCCCTTCCTCGCGCCTTCTTTCGAGGCGAGCGCGAAGCTCTGGGAAGCCGCCAAGCCCAAAGTCGAAGCCGTGCTGGAAGAGCAAAACCTCGTCCTGCTTTATAACGTGCCATGGCCACCCCAAGGGCTCTACTTCAAGAAGGAAGTCGGCTCGGTCGAGGACATGAAGGGCGTGAAATTCCGCTCCTACAACAACACCACCGCGCGCTTGGCCGAACTGACCGGCATGTCGCCCGTCACTATTGAGGCTGCCGAAGTCAGCCAAGCCTTCGCCACCGGTGTCGCGGAATCAATGATTTCTTCGGGTGCCACCGGCTATGACCAGAAGGTCTGGGAAAGCCTGACGCATTTCTACGAGGTCGACGCTTGGCTGCCGCGCAACTACGTGATGGTGAACGCCGATGTCTGGGCCGAAGTCACGGACGCCAACAAAGAGGCGATCACCACCTGCGCGACCGAGGCCGAAGAGCGTGGCCTGCAAGCGTCGAAGGACTACACCCAGTTCACCTATGACGGGCTGCGCGAAGGCGGCATGAACGTGGAGCCTGCCAGCGAAGAGCTGATGTCCGGCCTGCGTGAAGTGGGTGACACCATGACGCAAGAATGGCTCGAAGCCGCGGGCGAAGACGGCGCAGCAATCGTCGATGACTATAAGGCGATGCAATAATCGCACAACTTGCGGCGGCCCTGTTTCGGGGCCGCCGTTCTCATGCCGGGGCATGACTTGACTGAGGGAGAGCCAGATGAAGGCGCTGCGCAGACTATTGGACGGGCTTTACATCGGGGCGGGGGCGCTGGCGGCTCTCTGTCTGGTGGCCATCCTCACCTTGATCGTGGCCCAGATGGTCGCCCGCTGGACCGGCAATGTCTTTCCGGGCGCGGCCAGCTATGCGGGCTATGCCATGGCCGGGGCAAGTTTCCTCGCCTTTGCAAATGCGCTGAACCGCGGCTCGCATATCCGCGTGTCGATCCTGCTTAACGCGCTGAGCACGGGCGGGAAGCGACTGCTTGATATCTGGTGTTTCGCCGTGGCGGCGGCGGTCGCGTGGTACTTCACCTATTACGCCTATTGGTTCGTCTATTGGTCGTGGAAGTTCAACGAGGTTAGCCAAGACCAAGACGCCACCGCGCTGTGGATACCGCAATCTGTCATGGTCATCGGCGGCGGCATCCTCGCCATCGCGCTGACGGACAACCTTTTGCACCTCATCTTCAAGGGCGACCACCGCGTCACCCGTGACCTAGTCGATCAAAGCTTCGGGGAATGACGCCATGACCGAGATTTATGCCATTGCCCTGTTCCTGATCGTCCTGTTCTTCCTCCTCGGCACCGGTGTCTGGGTCGGGCTCGCCCTGATGGGCGTGGCCTGGGTCGGGATGGAGCTTTTCACCACCCGCCCCGTCGGCGACGCGATGATCACCACGATCTGGGCCAGTTCCTCTAGTTGGACGCTGACCGCGCTGCCGCTTTTTGTCTGGATGGGCGAAATCCTCTACCGCACGCGATTGTCGCAAGACATGTTCCGCGGGCTGTCGCCTTGGCTCGCGAAACTGCCGGGCGGACTGGTGCATACCAATATCGTCGGCTGTACTGTGTTTGCCGCCGTTTCCGGCTCTTCCGCCGCAACGCTGACCACCGTGGGCAAGATGTCGATCCCGGAGCTTCGGGCGCGCAACTATCCCGAGAAGATGATCATCGGCACGCTGGCCGGGGCCGCCACGTTGGGCTTGATGATCCCGCCTTCGCTGGCGCTGATCGTTTATGGCGTGACGGTGAATGAAAGCATCACCAAGCTCTTCTTTGCCGGCGTCATGCCCGGCCTGCTGCTAGCGCTGATGTTCATGGGCTATGTCGCGATCACCAGTAAGCTGTCAAAAGACTGGAACCCCGATGTCGAGACCGACATGAGCTTTGCCGACAAGCTGCGGAACTCGCGCTTCCTGCTGCCGGTCTTCGCGCTGATCTCGGTCGTGATCGGCTCCATGTATCTGGGTTTTGCCACGGCGACCGAAGCCGCCGCGATCGGCGTGATCGGCTCCCTGACGCTGGCACTGTTCCAAGGCTCGCTGAACTGGCACAGCTTCCGCGAAAGCCTGATGGGCGCGATGCGCACCTCCGCCATGATCGCGCTGATCCTTGCGGGCGCGGCGTTCCTGAAACTGTCGATGGGGTTCACCGGCCTGCCCCGTGCCTTGGCCGACGGGATTGCGGCGATGGAGCTGTCTCGCTTCGAGTTGCTGATGGCGCTTTTGGTCTTCTATATCGTGCTGGGCATGTTCCTCGACGGGATTTCCTCGGTCGTGCTGACCATGGCCGTGGTGGAGCCGATGGTGCGCGGCGCAGGCATCGACCTGATCTGGTTCGGCATCTTCGTGGTCGTGGTCGTCGAAATGGCCCAGATCACCCCGCCGATTGGCTTTAACCTCTTCGTGCTGCAAGGCATGACCAATCACGAGATGGGCTATATCACCAAGGCCGCGCTGCCGATGTTTGCGATCATGGTTTTCATGGTTTTCGTGCTGATCTGGTTCCCCGAAGTGGCGACGTGGTTGCCTGAAAACCTGCGCAGCGGCCCGGCCAGCGGGTGATCCATCATGCTGCATATCCTCAGACTGGCCTCGCGCCATGCGCGGGCCTGCCTGATCGTGGGGCTGCTGGCGGGGTTGGCTCTGCCCAGCCTTGCGGCGGCGCTGGCCGGGTGGTTGCCGCAGATGGTGGCGGCGCTGCTGACAATCACCGCGCTCAGGATCGGGCATCGCGCGGCCCTTGGGGCTGTACGGGATTTGCTTTGGGGATTGGCCTCGGTAGTGGCCTTGCAGACGGTGCTGCCGCTGGCACTGCTGGGGGGCTTCACGCTGGCCGGGCTGGCGCAGACCCCCGCCGCGCTGGCGGTGACGCTGGCCGCCGCGGCCCCGGCGCTGACGGGCAGCGTCAACCTTGCCCTGTTGCTGCGGCTCGATGCCGGGCGGATGATGCAACTGATGGTGCTGGGCACCGCCGCCTTTCCGCTGACGGTACTGCCGGTCTTGGCTTTGCTGCCGCAACTTGGACCTGCCTCGGACGTGGCCCAAGCCGCGATGCGTCTGTTGGCGGTGATCCTTGGGGCGACGGGCTTGGGCTTTGCCCTGCGCCATGTCTTCCTGCCGCGCCCCTCAGCGCGTCAGATCGAAGCGCTCGACGGCGCGTCGGTGCTGGCCTTCTCGGTCATTGTCGTCGGGCTTATGGCGGCACTCAACCCCGCGCTGCGGAGCGATCCCTGGGCGGTGGCGGGCTGGACGGTGCTGGCCTTCACCCTAAGCTATCTGTTGCAGGCGGGCACATTGCTGCTGACCCGGCGCGGCCCGCTGCATGCTGTGGCCGGCCCGCTGGCGATCGGCGCGGGCAACCGCAATATCGCGCTCTTCCTCGTCGCACTCCCGCCCGAGGTTCTGGCGCCCTTGATGATCGTTATCGGCTGTTGGCAACTGCCGATGTATCTGACCCCGGTGCTGCTGCCGCGCCTTTACGAAAGGATGCTCTCCAATGACTGACCGGCCCCGCATCCGCAGTGTCGGCCTCTCTGGCCTATTGGTCACCTTTGCCGAGAAGATGTCCGAACCCGCCAACCGCGCCGCCCTCGCCTTTCGCGCGGCGGTAGAGGAACAGGACTGGCCCGAGGTGCGCGAGAGGAGCACCTCGCTGGTGTCGACCTTCGTGCAATTCGAGGTCTCCCAAGCAGCAATCACCACGATGACCGACCGCCTGCAGGGACTGCTCGAAACCCGCGACTGGTTCGCCGAAGCCCTCCCCGCCGGGCGCAGCCTGTGGCATGTGCCGACCGTCTATGGCACCGACCTCGCCCCGCAGTTGGAGGAAGCCGCCGAGGCCGCGGGCCTCGACCCCGACGCGGCCATTGCGGAACTGTCGCAGGCGCGGGTGCGGGTGCTGACCATCGGCTTCGCGCCTGGTCAGCCCTACATGGGTGAATTGGCGCCCCATTGGGACATCCCGCGCCAGCAGGGGCTGACGAAATCCGTACCCCCCGGCGCGCTGGTCGTGGCAATTCGGCAGTTGATCATCTTCACCAATGCCTCCCCCACCGGTTGGCGGCATATCGGCCAGACGGCTTTTCGCACCTTCCGCCCGGGCAGCGATATGCCCTTTCCGCTGTCGCCGGGCGATGAGTTGATCTTCCCATCCATCACCCGGCAAGAGTTCGACCGCATCGCCGATGACCCCACGGGCGGTGCCGTGCGGGAGGCGCTGACATGAGCGGCACGCTGACCATCCTCCAAGCTGGCCCGGCGATGACGGTTCAAGACCTTGGCCGCCCCGGCTACCGCGCCCTTGGCCTGACCCATGGCGGCGCGGCGGATCCGACCGCCCTGCACGAAGGGGCCGCCCTGTTGGGGCAAGACCCAAACTGTGCCGCGTTGGAAATGGCGGGCAGCGGCGGCAGCTTTGAAGCCGAGCAAGACATCCGCATCGCCCTCACCGGCGCGCAGATGCAGGTCAGCATCGACGGCGAGCCGATTGCGTGGAACGCCAGCCACCTGCTGCCTGCCGGGGCCAAACTGACCATCGGCGGCGCGCGGGATGGGGCTTATGGCTACCTTCATGTGGGCGGCGGCTTTGATGTTGAGCCGGTGATGGAGTCCCGCTCCAGCCATTTGGCCGCTGGCATTGGCGCGCTGCTGCAAAGTGGTGAGACCCTGCCGCTGGGGGCGGACAAGGGCGGTGAGACGAACCTCACCCTGCCCCGCGACAACCGCTTTGGCGCGGAGCGTGTACGCATCGTCGCCTCCATGCAGACCGACGCCTTCGACGAAGCAACCCGCCAGCGGTTCACCGAAACCACCTTCCGCCGCGATGCCCGCGCCAACCGCATGGGCGCGCGGATGGATCATGACGGCGAAGGTTTCGCGACCGGCGGGCAGTTGACGATCGTGTCCGAAGTCATCACCCCCGGCGACATCCAGATCACCGGCGACGGTGCGCCCTTCGTGCTGATGTGTGAATGTCAGACCACCGGCGGCTACCCCCGCATCGGCACGGTGATCCCCTGCGACCTGCCGATCGTCGCGCAGGCCCAGCCGGGTGCTGCGCTGCAATTCGAGTTCGTCGACCTCGACGAAGCGCTGGCCGCCGAGACGCGCCACCGCGCCGACCTCGCTACCCTACCCAAGCGCCGCCAACCGCTCTTGCGCGATCCCGCGCGGATCCGTGACCTCTTGGGCTATCAACTGATCTCCGGCGTGGTCTCGGCCACCGCCGACCCATTCGAGAAGGACAAGACATGACCACCGTCGATCTGAACGCCGATATGGGCGAAAGCTTTGGCCCATGGACGATGGGCGACGACGCGGCACTGTTGAAGGTCGTGACCTCGGCCAACATCGCCTGCGGCGGTCATGCGGGTGACGCGGATGTGATGGCGGCGACGATGCGCATGGCACATGAAAACGGCGTCGGCATCGGCGCGCATCCGGGGTTCATGGATCTGGCGGGCTTCGGGCGCAACCGCATGGCGGTGCCGCGCGGCACGCTGCAAAACCAAATCCGCTATCAGGTCGCGGCAAGTGTCGGCATGGCCCGCAGCGTCGGCGCGGAGGTGCGGCATCTGAAGCTCCACGGCGCGCTGGCGAATATGGCGTCTGAGGATGAGGAACTGGCCCGCGATCTCTATGAGGCGGCGCTGAGCGTGGCGCCCGATCTCATCGTCATGGTCCTCGCCGCCACAGCGCAGGAACGGGCGGTGAAATCACTAGGCTGCAACTGGGCCGGAGAAATCTTTGCCGACCGCGCCTACAACGATGACGCCACGCTGGTCGACCGCAGTAAGCCGGGTGCCGTGATCCATGACGCCAACACCGCCGCGGCGCGGATGGTCGACATGGTCAAAGCGGGCGCAATCATCACCGAAAGCGGCAAACACATCCCCACGCGGATCGACACGATCTGCCTGCATGGCGACACGGCAGAGGCCGTTCAAATCGCAACCGCCGTCCGCAAGGGTTTGCAGGACGGCGGGGTAACTTTGGCAAAGTTCGGCGGCAGCGTTTAGCCGCGCACCAGCTTTTCATAGTCCAAGGCAATCTCACGGGTCAGCGCGCCGACCTCAAACTTCCAGTCGCCGATTTGCCCCACCGGGGTCACTTCGGCGGCGGTGCCGGTCAGCCAGCACTGCTCGAACCCTTCCAGCTCCTCGGGCATGATGTGGCGCTCGTGGACGGTAATCCCCTTGTCCTTCAGCATGCCAATGACCGTCTGACGGGTGATCCCATTGAGGAAGCAATCAGGCGTCGGCGTGTGCACTTCGCCATCCTTGACGAAGAAGATATTCGCGCCCGTCGCCTCGGCCACATAGCCGCGGTAGTCGTACATCATCGCGTCCGAACAGCCCTTCGCTTCGGCGGCGTGTTTGGACATGGTGCAGATCATATAGAGACCTGCCGCCTTGGCGTGGCTCGGGATCGTCTCAGGCGAGGGGCGCTTCCATTTGGAGATGTCGAGCTTGGCGCCCTTCATCTTGGCGTCACCGTAATAGGCACCCCATTCCCATGCCGCGATGGCCAAGCGCACCGGGTTGCGGGCCGAGGCGACACCCATGTCTTCGCCCACACCGCGCCATGCGACCGCGCGCACATAGGCGTCTTGCAGGCCAGAGGCGGCGAGGACTTCGGCCTTGGCGGCTTCGATCTCATCAATGGTGTAGGGGATTTTAAAGTCGATCATTTCAGCCGAACGCTTCAACCGCTCAGAATGTTCACGGCTTTTGAAGATCTTGCCATTATAGGCGCGCTCGCCCTCGAACACCGAAGACGCATAGTGCATCGCATGGGTCAGGATGTGGACATTGGCCTCGCGCCAGTCCACCATTTTGCCATCCATCCAGATGTACCCATCTCGGTTGTCATATCCGCCTGCCATGGTGTTTACCTCCCAAATGACGCGCTATCTTTTCAAAAATTGCGCAAAAATCGGCAGAAGCAGACATTTAATTGCGCAAAACACGAGATTCGATAGCCTTTCACTATTGGAATGTCAACAACGCT
Source organism: Sulfitobacter sp. HI0027 (assembly GCF_001634775.1). Classification (NCBI taxonomy): domain Bacteria; kingdom Pseudomonadati; phylum Pseudomonadota; class Alphaproteobacteria; order Rhodobacterales; family Roseobacteraceae; genus Sulfitobacter; species Sulfitobacter sp. HI0027. Next base: position 8,498 of record NZ_LWER01000123.1, on the reverse strand, counting down.
GACGTAAACTGACCCCCAATAGGCCCGAGAGAGAATGAGAGATACTATGGCTGACGGGCGCATGATGGCCCCAAGCAGCGGCGACAGCCTGCTGTTTTTGACCGACGAACAACTGCGGCAGGGGATTGAGGCGATGTTCTTTGCCTATCGCGGCTTCACTGCCGATCCCGACAGGATTCTGGCCGATATGGCCTATGGCCGCGCACATCACCGCGCCATCCACTTTATCAACCGCGCCCCCGGCACGACCGTGAACAACTTGCTCAACATCCTCGGGGTCACGAAACAATCGCTCAACCGTGTCTTGCGCACGTTGATCGCCGATGGTCTGGTGCAAAGCAAGGTTGGCCGCAATGACAAGCGCGAGCGGCATCTGTTCTTGACCGACGATGGTCGCAAGCTGGAACAAGAGCTATCGGATGCTCAGCGCGCGCGCATGCGGCTGGCCTTTCGCACCGCCGGGCCCGACGCCGTGGCCGGTTTCAGAACGGTATTGGAGGCCATGATGGATCCCGAAATGCGCCAGAGCTTTGACCGGCTCCGCGAAAGCGCTCCATGAACGAGCTTGACGCGCACCTGCTGGTTGTCGACGACGATGAGCGCATCCGCAGCCTGCTAAAGAAATTCCTGATGCGGAACGGCTTTCTGGTCAGCACGGCCCGCGATGCGGCCCATGCGCGCCGGGTGCTGGCGGGGCTAGAGTTTGATCTGATCGTGCTCGACGTGATGATGCCCGGCGAAGACGGCATGGCGCTGACCCGATCCCTGCGCGAAACCCTGCAAACGCCGATCTTGCTGCTGACCGCCAAGGGCGAGACCGACAACCGCATCGAAGGGTTGGAGGCCGGGGCGGATGATTACCTGCCCAAACCCTTTGAGCCGAAAGAACTGCTGCTGCGCATCAATGCGATCCTGCGCCGTATGCCCGATACCTCTGCCGCCGATGCCGCGCCAAAAGTGCTGTCACTCGGCGTGATCCGCTATGACATGGAGCGGGGTGAGATGTGGCAGGGCGACGATCTGGTACGTCTCACCGCGACCGAAGTGCAACTGATGAAGATTTTCGCCGCGCAGCCCGGTGTCGCGCTCAGCCGGTCTAAACTGGTCGAAGAATTGGGCCGCGACCGGGGTCAAGCGCAGGAACGCGCGGTGGACGTTCAAATCACCCGCCTGCGCCGCAAGATTGAAAGCGATCCGAAACAGCCGCAATACCTGCAAACCGTGCGCGGCGCGGGCTATATGCTGGCCCCGGACTGACCCGGCCCTGCGGCGAAACACATAGGTAAAATTCATAAGGCCAGCCCGCTGGCAATGCCCGACGCGAAGCACTATTGTCGCGCGAAATTCCGACCAACGAGGCGCGCAATGTCTGACACACCCGTAGAAGAGATGAACTTTGAGACCGCCATGGCCGAGCTTGAAAAAGTGTTGGGCCAGCTTGAAAACGGCAATGTCGCGCTGGACGAAAGCATCGCGCTTTACGAACGCGGGGCGAAGCTTAAGGCGCGCTGCGAGACCAAGCTGAAAGAGGCCGAAGAAAAGGTCGCCGCGATCACCCTTGATGGCGATGGCAACCCCAATGGGCTGAAACCCGTCGAAGGGCTTTGACCGCCTGCATGACCTTCCAGCCCACCCCCCTTCCCTTGGCAGAGGCGCTCGCCCATGCCCGCGATCTGGCACAGGCGCAGATCGAAGCGGCCTTGGCCGAGCGCCAGGGCCCGGTGGCCGATGCAATGCGCTATGCCTGCGCGGGCGGCAAAGGGCTGCGTGGCTTTCTGGTGATCGAATCCGCTCGGCTGCATGGCATCGCCCCCGGCATGGCCGCCCCAGCCGCTGCGGCCATTGAGGCGCTGCATGCCTATTCGCTGGTGCATGACGATCTGCCCTGTATGGATGACGACGATCTGCGCCGGGGCCAACCCACGGTGCACCGCAAATGGGATGAGGCGACCGCCGTTCTGGCCGGTGACGCGCTGCAAACGCTGGCCTTTGAACTGCTCGGGCAACTCGCCTGCCCGGCGGAGGCGCGTCTGATTCTGATGACGAGCCTCGCCCAAGCGGCAGGCGTCGGCGGCATGGTCGGCGGGCAAGCGCTGGACATCGCCGCCGAAACCGCCCCCGCGCCGCTGTCGCTGGCCGAGATCACGGCCCTTCAGGCAGGCAAGACCGGCGCCTTGATCGAATGGTCCGCCATGGCCGGGCCGCGCATGGCCGGTGCCGATGCCACCGCCCTTGGAACTTATGCCAAACACCTCGGCCTCGCCTTTCAGATCGCGGATGACATTCTCGATGTCGAAGGCGACGCCGAAACGGTTGGCAAGGCCGTCGGCAAGGATGACGCGGCGGGAAAGGCCACTTTCGTATCCCACCTTGGGCTGGCCGGGGCCAAGACCCGCGCCGCCGAATTGGTGGACATGGCCTGCGACGCCCTATCTGAATATGGACCAGAGGCGCAGAGCTTGCGAGCCGCTGCCGCCTTCGTTATTGCCCGCGACAGCTAGCCGGGCGGCACATGCGCCAATGCGGCACCAGAGAGGCCCCGATGAGTGACAAACCCGCCACCCCCCTGCTTGATCAGGTCACCCGCCCTGCGGACCTGAAACGCCTGTCCGATGCCGAACTGACCCAAGTCGCGCGTGAACTGCGGGCCGAGACGATCTCGGCCGTGTCGGAAACCGGCGGACACTTGGGCGCCGGGCTTGGCGTGGTAGAGCTGACCGTGGCGCTGCATGCGGTCTTTGACACCCCGCGCGACAAGATCATCTGGGATGTCAGCCACCAGTGCTACCCGCATAAAATCCTCACTGAACGCCGCGACCGTATTCGCAGCCTGCGGATGAAGGACGGGCTGTCGGGCTTCACCAAACGCAGCGAATCCCCCTACGACCCCTTTGGCGCGGCGCATAGCTCGACCTCCATCTCGGCCGCGCTCGGCTTTGCCGTGGGCCGCGATCTGGGTGGCGTGATCCCCGAAGGATTGGGCGACGCGATTGCCGTGATCGGCGATGGCGCGATGAGCGCGGGCATGGCCTATGAGGCGCTCAACAACGCGGGCGACCTGAAAAAACGGTTGATCGTCATCCTCAACGACAACGAGATGTCTATCGCCCCGCCCGTCGGCGCGATGTCGAGCTACCTCAGCCGCCTCTATGCCGAAGCGCCGTTTCAGGACTTCAAAGCCGCCGCCAAAGGCGCGGTGAGCCTGCTGCCCGAACCGTTCCGCGAAGGCGCCAAACGCGCCAAGGATATGCTCAAGGGCATGGCCGTCGGCGGCACCCTGTTCGAGAACCTCGGCTTTTCCTACCTCGGCCCGATCAACGGGCACGACATGGACCAGTTGCTGCCCGTGCTGCGCACCGTTCATCAACGCGCGACGGGGCCGATCCTGATCCATATCCAGACGCAAAAGGGCAAGGGCTATGGCCCTGCCGAAGCCGCGCGGGATCGCGGCCATGCCACGGCCAAGTTCAACGTGGTTACGGGCGAGCAAAAGAAAGCCCCCTCCAATGCACCCAGCTATACCCGCGTTTTCGCCGACAGCCTGCTGGCCGAGGCCGCCGAGGACGACAAGATCTGCGCCGTGACCGCAGCGATGCCCGATGGCACAGGGCTGGATCTTTTTGCCGAACGCTACCCCAGCCGCTGTTTCGACGTGGGCATCGCCGAACAGCACGGCGTGACCTTTTGCGCGGGGCTGGCGGCGGCGGGGATGAAACCCTTCTGCGCGATGTATTCCACCTTCCTGCAACGCGGTTACGACCAAGTCGTGCATGATGTCGCAATCCAGCGCCTGCCCGTGCGTTTCGCGATCGACCGCGCCGGATTGGTGGGGGCCGATGGGCCGACCCACGCAGGCGCATTTGATGTGGCCTTCCTTGCCAACCTGCCGGGTTTCGTGGTGATGGCCGCCGCAGACGAGGCCGAGTTGCGCCATATGGTCGCCACCGCCGCCGCCCATGACGAAGGCCCTATCGCCTTCCGCTATCCGCGCGGCGAGGGGCGCGGGGTCGAGATGCCAGAGCGCGGCACGCCACTGGAAATCGGCAAGGGCCGGATGATCCGGGAAGGCAGCAAGGTCGCGCTCTTGTCCTTTGGCACGCGGCTCGAAGAAGTCGAGAAAGCCGCAGAGCAGCTTAGCGCCAAGGGCATCACCCCCACCATCGCCGATGCGCGTTTTGCCAAGCCGCTGGACCGCGATATGATCCTGAAACTGGCCGCCGAGCACGAAGCGCTCATCACCATCGAAGAGGGTGCCGTAGGCGGCTTTGGCAGCCATGTGGCGCAACTGCTTGCCGATGAGGCGGTCTTTGATAAGGGGCTTAAGTTCCGCTCCATGGTGCTGCCCGATACCTTCATCGATCAGGCCAGCCCGGCGGATATGTACGCCGTGGCGGGGATGAACGCTGAACAGATCACTGCCAAGGTGCTCGACGTGCTCGGCGTCGCTGATTTAGGCGCGCAGCGCGCCTAACTGGTAGCGGTCAGCACCAGCAGACCGCCCGCGACCAGCGTGATCGCCACGCAGAGATAGCCCAAAAGCACGTAGAGCCCGTCGCGGGTGAAAAGGCCGAAAACCAGCAGCGCCACAGTGCCAGCGCCGAGCGACGACATCATCGGCAAGACCTCCATAAAGGGCCAGCCGAGCGGGATGATCGTGACCACGACAAGCGTGATGAAACGCATCGGACCGGTGGTGAGGAACTGAAGACGCGGCTTGCAGCGCCCGTCGACAAAGGCGCAGGGACGGCGCAAAAAGCGCACGCAGCCGCTTAACCGATGGCCCGCCACTTCGCGCCGCAACAGAAACTGCGGCATCCAAAGCCTGCGCCGCCCGGTAACGGCTTGCACCGCCAAAAGGATGATCGTCACCGCCGCTAGGGTCGAGACGCCGGGGATTCCCGACAGGGGCGAGACCAGCAGCAAGGCGACAATCAGGATCAGCGGTGTGATGGAACGGTCGCCGATCTCATGCAGCACATCGTTGATCGACACCGTCTCCTTCTCTGCCGCGCGCTCCATACTGTCGAGCAGATAGGCCAACGTGTGTTCGTCTTGACGCATTCGGTGCCTCGGGCGATGCCACGGGTTCAGTCATCCGCCCCCAGCAGCGCGGCCAGACCCGAGCGATAATCAGGGTAGATCGGTTGCCAGCCCAACGCCGCCTTGGCGTGATCGTTCCGGACCTTCTTGCTCTCCGCATAAAAGCTGCGGGCCATGGGGGTCATCTCGGCCTCGTCGAAGTTCACCGCCGGGGGTAAGGGCAGACCCAAAAGGGCGGCGGCATGGCCGATTACATCTTGGGGCGGAGCGGGGTCGTCGTCGCACAGGTTGTAGATCGCCCCCGGCTGCGGTTTTGCCAAAGACAATTCCAGCGCTTGGGCGATATCCTCCACATGGATCCGCGAAAAGACTTGGCCCTGCTTGATGATGCGCCGCGCCGTGCCCTTGCGCACCTTGGCAAATGGCCCGCGTCCGGGGCCGTAGATGCCCGCCAGCCGAAAGATATGCAGCGGCAGGTCGGGGATCGCGCCCCATGCCGCCTCGGCCTGCACCCGCGCCGCGCCGCGTCGGGTGGAGGGGGCAAGCGGCGTGGTCTCGTCCACCCAATCGCCACCGTGGTCGCCGTAGACGCCAGTGGTCGACAGATAGCCCACCCACCGCAGATGCGGGGCGGCGGCGGTGATCTGATCCTGCAACTCCAGCAGAACCGGATCGCCCTCCGGCCCCGGCCCGGCAGAGACCAGCAAGTTCGGCACCTCTTGCAAAAGCGCGCTCAGATCGTCGCCGGGCCAGAGCATCGGGTCCACCCCCGTCGCGGCAATCTCTTTAAGCTTTTCGGGGCTGCGCGTGGTGCCGATGATGCGCCAGCCCTGCGGGATCAACCGGGCGGCCAATGCGCGCGCGCTATAGCCATGCCCAAGGGAAAGAAGCGTTTTATCCATCTCGCCAAATTGGCCCGCGCGGGCTGCGATCACAAGCGCCAAGCAGGGATTTTAATCTTTCAGAAGGTCGATCGCCATATAGCCGAATTGCGGCCCGGCCCATTGCCGCGAACGGCGGAGTTTGCCGGTACCGACCTCGGCCCAATAGTCATTGCTGAAGGTCGTTGCGCCATAAATACAATCCTCACGGAAATGACGCACGGACAGGCGACGGTCCACGATCTGGATCGTTTCTGGACCCAGATGGGTCACGTCGCAGGCAAAGGGCACCGTCTGTGCCGTGCCATCCAGCCGCGCCAGCGTGATTAACCTTTCGCCGCCGCCGCCCTGCCCGTCCAGCGCCGCGATCACTGTTTGCGCTTGGGCCGAGCGCATATCGCCACCAAGCCCCTTGGTGCCGACCAGCACGCCTTCGCGCAGGACGATCTGAACCTGATCCGTGGATTGCCAGACCTCTACCATCCCCGGCGTGCCATCAGACCGCCGAGCGACACGTTTCAGAAAGTCCTGCAGCCCGGTGTTTTCCGGAACGACCTGCATGACCGCGCCGGGCGTCTGATCCAGCAGCGTGCGCGTCACTGTTACCCGCCCCTTGGCTGGCGCCTCGGGTCCGGTGCGGTCTTTGAGAATGCTAAACAACGTGCTGCCCGCGCTGAGCAGTGGGCTGCGCTCCTCTTCGCGCCCTCCGCCCGCACAGGCGCTCAAGGTAAGGCTGGCGATCAACAAAAGACCGGTTGCAAAATGCTTCATTCCCAGACCCTCGACCATTGATCTTCCAGTGAATTGCGATGGCCACTGCGCACCTGTTCATAAAGCCGGCCCGGCACCTGAAGCCGCGCCCCGCCATCCCGCTGGATCGGTCGGATCGTGGTAGACACGCTGCGTTTGTCCGGCTCGCCCAAGAACCAACCGATGGGGATCGTCAGGTTGATGCCCTTGTCAAAAGACCCCTCGCCAAACTCTTCGGCCGAGACATCCGTGATGGTGAAAAAGCCGCCGACCTTCCAGCCGTTGGTAAATTCGCGCGTCAGGGTCACGGTCGCACCGACATCACCGGCCAAATAGCGGCCCACGTCCAATTGACCATGATAGCCGCCGCCAAAGGCGTAATAGGCCGAGACATGGCCCGTCGCCACGCTGTAATCGAGAAAGCCCAAAGCACCATCATAATCGCGCTGCTTCACGTAATTCGCCTCAACCCCGAGTGCGAGATTGCTGTTGACGGGTTTCCACAGCAATTCGGCCGAAACACCCCCGAACATCCGCTCAAGATAGCCTGCCGTGACCCGCGCATAGAGGTCATTGCCGGCCTTCCATTGCTTGCTCACATAGGCATTGTCGATGATCGTCTCGCCTTCGCGGGCATAGCGCGGCCCCTCGGTGCGGACGGTGGGAAGCCTTGAATTGCTCGGCGTCGTCTTATCGCCCACAGAGCCAAAAAGACGGTGCTTCAGACCGCCTGCGACGGTCCAGCCCGGCGCGGGGCGATAGCTGGCCGTGACCTCCACGCCGCCATCCAGGCGAACCGGCTCTTCCGGGTCGAAATAGCTGGGCGACAGATAGGGGCCGATGGACCAGGCGAAATCCGGGTAGAGGTCGTCATTTTCCATCGCGCCGGGCGGCCGGGGGGTGGCCTCACCGATGCCCGCCACCGCCAGCAGCGCGTCGGCGGCCTGCGGGTCAAACTCCAAAGCCTCAAGGTCAGAGCGGCGCAGGGTCACGGCGGATTGCGCCAAACCCTCTTCGACCAAGACGACGCGGAAGGTCTCAACCGAGGCGGGCAGCACCCAAGCCAGCGCGCGCGCACCACGCCCCACAGCAACCGCCGGGGCCTGATACCGGTCATTGCGCAACCGCAACTCGGCCTTGGCGGAATCAAGCGTCAGCGCCACGAGGGAAAGACCGCTGGCATCCAGCACCTCTTTCACCTGATCGCGCAGGCTGCGCTGCTGGTTGGTGCTGGCGGCCCATTGCGTATCCCAAGCCGCCGGAGAGGTCGCGCGGCTGGGGCGCACCTTGAGCGGCGCGACCGGGGTAATCTTGACCGGCGTCAGCGGCTTGCGGGGGTTCAACTGGTATTGCAGGTTCACCCCGATCTCGGACCCATAGAGATAATAGGCCCCCAACCGCAGCCCATCGGAATATTGGTATTCAGTACCGAAGTTGAACTGCGATTTACGGGTAAAGATCTCGCGCGAGCCGTCTTCGGTCTCATAGGCGTCGGAACTGTATTCCGCCTTGAGGGTCCAACGGTCATTCACCGCCCACTCTACCCCGGCGAAGGGCGCAGCCGACCCGCGAAACCATTGATCAAACGAAGGTTTGCCCCCCGTGCTGCCCCCGACAAAGGAGCCACGGTTGCCACCAAAGGGCGCACCGATGCTGCCGTGGCTGCCCAGACGCCCCCAGCCCAGACCGCCGGTCACCTTGACGCGGCCGGGCAGCAGCGTGTTGTCGAAAGTCTTGGTCGCGACGACATATTCGCCCGCGTAGATCCCAGTGCCTGCGAAATCCTGCAAACCTACGGTGATCGCAGGCCAGAAAGCGTCTTCCTTT
>NZ_LWER01000122.1:0-213 GCF_001634775.1 Sulfitobacter sp. HI0027 | reverse complement strand
GTATTCGTCGATCCACCCATAGCGATATCCAGGCTCATCGCATTTTCGAACGCTTCGAACGTGGCAATCTCGCGCGGCAGCAAACCCTTTTCCTCAATTTCGTAATGACGTTTGGTGATGCTAACGATGCGGCGACCAGCCTCCAGGAAGAGGGATTTACGGTCGACGTGGGTGGCCAGTGTTGACCCGTTGCCAGGCAGCGCCAGCCCCAGC
>NZ_LWER01000121.1:0-220 GCF_001634775.1 Sulfitobacter sp. HI0027 | reverse complement strand
AAACCAGTTGAGATAACTATGGATCGAATGCACGGGCCGCCCGGTCGCCGCCGCGATATCGGGGGCGTAGGGTACCATATTCGTGCATTCCAACAGGATCGCGCCGACATCCGCATGGGCCTCTACCAGCCGCTGCGCCGCCTGCACCATCTCAGCCCGCGCCTGCGGCACTTCAAGGTCGGGCAAATTGCCAAGGATCGTCCGGGCGAAACTGCTGCCT
>NZ_LWER01000120.1:0-285 GCF_001634775.1 Sulfitobacter sp. HI0027 | reverse complement strand
GACCGCCTTCAGCGGCTCGACGGGCTTCAATCCGGCCAGACAGTCGCGCGCGAGTTGCTGATACTCGGCAGTTCCGCGTGTTTTCCAAGCGACTTCCTTCTCGGTGACGTCGCGGATCACCTTCGCAGGCGACCCGACAACCATCGAGCGTGGCGGAATCACCGTTTCACCACGCACGAAGGCTTGCGCGCCGACAATCGATTCCGCGCCAAGCTCGACGCCGTCCATGATGACCGCGTTCATGCCGATCAAAGCGTTTCGTCCAACGATGCAACCATGCAGAAT
>NZ_LWER01000119.1:0-295 GCF_001634775.1 Sulfitobacter sp. HI0027 | reverse complement strand
GTTGCGCAGCATTCTCTGATTGCAGCCCGGCCCGCTGACGCCACAGCGGGCCGGGCTGCAATCAGAGAATGCTGCGCAACTGCGCGACCTCATAGTTGCCCCCGCAAAGCAAAACGGCAGAGGCTTGGCCTGCGTATTTCTGCGGCTCCGCCAGATAGGCCGCCAGCGCCAAGGCGGCGGCCCCTTCGACCAACATATTCTCTTCCCACGCCAGCACCTTTAGCGCGGCGGCGATTTGCTCTTCGTCGCAATATACGATCTCGTCGATCACCGCGCTTGCCATCGGCAGGGTGAG
>NZ_LWER01000118.1:0-249 GCF_001634775.1 Sulfitobacter sp. HI0027 | reverse complement strand
CCGCCTGCTGTCGCTCTACCCGCACGCGGCCATCGCACCTGCCCTTGCGCTTCTGAGCCTCGTTCTAGGCCTGAACCTGCTGGCCGACGGCCTGCGCGAAGAATCCTTGCGCGACTAAGAAACATCCTCCGGGGGGCGCCCCCTCCCGGACCCTTTTGATCCCCCCGACTGGGAGAGACAAATGCCAAAAACTGATTACGACGGCCCCATTCTCGAGATCAACAACCTGTCGATCTCGTTCTTCACCCG
>NZ_LWER01000117.1:0-296 GCF_001634775.1 Sulfitobacter sp. HI0027 | reverse complement strand
CCGGGCCATGACACCCGGGCGAAAGCTTTCAGCGACAACGTCAGCTGATTTTACCAACGTTTTCACAGCCTCGCGCACGTCGGGGTTTTTCAAATCTACCGCCATGCTTTTCTTGCCTCGGTTAAAAGCAATTGAATGGGCCGTGTGCTCTCCATACGCACGCCCGAGCGTCCGCCCCCATTCTCCCTTCAACGGTTCGATCTTTATGACATCCGCGCCATGAAGAGCCATAAGTTGCGTTGCGTGTGGGCCTGCAACTCCCGCAGTAAAGTCCAGAACTTTCAGCCCCGAAAATG
>NZ_LWER01000116.1:0-212 GCF_001634775.1 Sulfitobacter sp. HI0027 | reverse complement strand
AGCCAATGCGCAGTGATGTGACGCATTTCCAATGTGAAATCAAAGACCGGATCGCCACCGTGCGGCTTGACCGGCCTGACCGCAAGAACCCGCTGACCTTCGACAGCTACGCCGAGCTGCGCGACTGGTTCCGCGATTTGGTCTATGCCGATGACGTTGATGTGGTGATCTTTGGCTCCAACGGCGGAAACTTTAGCTCCGGCGGAGATGTG
>NZ_LWER01000115.1:0-81845 GCF_001634775.1 Sulfitobacter sp. HI0027 | reverse complement strand
AATGCGCTAGGCGCCCGGGGCAGTGCCGAAGGTTTCGCAGGGGATGTCGGCAGCGAAGAGGGCGTTGACGCGCTCGTGGCCGAGGTTCAGGCGCGCGGCGACCGGCTGCATATTCTCATGAACAACGCGGGCGTGACATGGGGCGCGCCGCTGGGGCAATTCCCCTTCCGGGCATGGGATAAGGTCATGGGCGTCAATGTTGCCGGCCTTTTCGATTTGACGCAAAAGCTGCTGCCTCTGTTACGGGCCGGGGCCACGGCGGATGATCCGGCACGGGTCGTAAACGTGGGCTCGGTCATGGGCGAGCGCGAGATGGGCGACGGAGCCTATAGCTACGCCGCCTCCAAAGCGGCGGTGATCCACCTGAGTAAAATCCTCGCTAAGGAACTGGCCGGGGAGGGGATCACAGTGAACGCGCTGGCGCCGGGGCCGTTTGTCTCGCGTATGACGGCCTTCGCCACACAAGATGAGACCACGCGCGAAGCCGTGGGCAAAGATGTCCCGCTTGGGCGTGTCGGCCGCGATGAAGATATCGCAGGCTGCATGCTGTTCCTCTGCGGGCGCGGCGGGGCTTATGTCACCGGTGCGGTGATCCCGGTCAGCGGCGGCATCAACGTGATGTCAGGCCCCAATATTTTTGAAAGAGCATTGTCATGACACATACGAAAACTCAGACGGAGACCGCCCATGCGTGACGACAGCCATCTACCCCAAGCCCTGCGCGGGCTGCGCCTGCCGCTGGTCGCCTCGCCGATGTTCATCCTTTCGGGGCCTGAGTTGGTCATCGCACAGTGTAAGGCCGGGATCGTCGGCTCTTTCCCGGCATTGAATGCCCGCGAGGCCGAGGGCGAGCCGCCGCTGCTCGATACGTGGTTGACCCAGATCACCGAGGCTTTGGACAAGCACAATCAAGAGAACCCGGACCGGCCTGCGGCGCCTTTTGCGGTGAACCAGATCGTGCACCGCTCCAACAGCCGGTTGGAGCGCGACCTTGAGATTTGCGTAAAGCATCGGGTGCCGATCTGGATCACCTCACTCGGCGCGCGGGTGGAGGTGAATGAGGCCGCGCATTCCTGTGGCGGCGTGGTGCTGCATGACATCATTAACAACCGCTTTGCCCGGAAGGCGATTGAGAAGGGCGCCGATGGGCTGATCGCCGTGGCCGCCGGGGCCGGGGGGCACGCGGGGCCACAGTCTCCCTTTGCGTTGATCCGCGAAATTCGCGAATGGTTCGATGGCCCGGTACTGCTCTCTGGGGCTTTGGCCACGGGCGAGGGGCTCTTGGCCGCGCGTGCCATGGGGGCGGATTTGGGCTATATGGGGTCGGCCTTTATCGCCACGCGAGAGGCCAACGCCGTGCCGGGTTACAAAGACATGATCGTCGCTGGCGGCGCGGATGACATCGTGACCTCTTCGCTCTTCACCGGGGTGTCGGGCAACTACCTGCGACCTTCGATTGAGGCGGCGGGGATGGACCCGGACAACCTGCCATCGGCGGATGCATCTTCGATGAACTTCGGCTCCGGCTCCTCCAAGCCCAAAGCGTGGAAGGAAATTTGGGGCGCGGGGCAGGGCATTGGCGCGGTCAAGCAAATCGGCGGGGTGGCTGAACTGGTGGACCGGATCGAGACCGAATACCGCACCGCTGGGGCCCGGTTGGCCGCGGAGTTTGCGCAATGAGCACGGATACGCAAACCTTGGACGAGGCGGCTGTCTGCCACTGGTTGGAAGCAAACCTGCCGGGCTTTGCCGGGCCGCTTGAAGTGACCAAGTTTCAGGCGGGCCAATCGAACCCCACCTTCCTGCTCTCGACCCCTGCGCATGACTATGTTCTGCGCCGCAAGCCCCCGGGAACGCTGTTGAAATCCGCCCATGCGGTGGACCGTGAGTTTCGGGTGCAAAGGGCGCTGGCCGACAGTCAGGTGCCGGTCGCGCGGATGCATCTGCTCTGTGAGGATGAGAGCGTCATCGGCTCGATGTTCTATGTCATGGACCATGTTCCGGGCCGCAATTTCAACGATCCGACCCTGCCGGAACTCACCCCGGCGGAGCGCGGCGCGGTCGTGGATGAGATGAACGGCGTGTTGGCCGCCTTGCATGAGGTCGATATCGACGCGGTTGGCCTGTCGGACTATGGCCCGCCGGGGAACTATTTTGAGCGGCAGGTGGGGCGCTGGTCAAAGCAGTACCGCGCGTCTGAGACAGAGCCACAGCCCGATATGGATGCGCTGATGCAGCGCTTGAGTGCCGAGTTGCCCGAAGATGACGGGCAGCGCACGTTGGTGCACGGGGACTACCGCATCGACAACATGATCTTTGATACCCATGGCACCGCCTGCCGCGCGGTTTTGGATTGGGAGCTTTCCACAATCGGTCACCCCTTTGCCGATCTCGCCGCAGTCATCATGCAATGGCAGATGCCCGTGGGGGCCGAGGGGCGCGGCTTGGCCGGGGTGGACCGCAAGGCGCTTGGTCTACCGACGGATGCGGAGTTTATCGCCGCCTATTGCCGCAGGCGCGGCCTAAAGGGGATCGACAACTTCGGCTATTACCTCGCCTTTTGCTTTTTCCGCATGGCCGCCATCATCCAAGGCGTGCTGAAGCGGGCGTTGGAGGGCAATGCCTCAAACCCCGAATATGGGCTGAAATTAGGGCAATATGTCCCGGTTTTTGCGCGCCACGGGTTAGAGGCGCTGGATCGCGACCGCTGACCGGGCGGCGGGCATTTTGGTGCTTGAGCTTTGGGGCGAAAACCTGTTGCTAGGGCCGTGAGACCCGGCCTGAAAGGATGACTCATGACCAATGCTGCGCGGCAATTGCTTGATCTGTTGGATATCGAACAGCTTGAGGTCGATCTGTTTCGCGGCACGGGCGCGGGGGGCGAGACCTCGATGCGGATCTTTGGGGGCCATGTCATCGCGCAGGCATTGATGGCCGCATATCGCACGGTGCCCGAGCGCGCGTGCCATTCGCTTCATGCCTATTTCATCCGGCCCGGGGACCCGAAGATTCCGGTGATCTATCAGGTCGACCGCGCCCGGGATGGGGGCAGTTTTACGACCCGGCGGGTGGTGGCGATCCAGCATGGCAAGCAGATCCTGAACCTGTCGGCGTCTTTTCAGGTGGAGGAGGAGGGGTTTGACTGGCAGCATGAGATGCCGCAGGTCTCCGCCCCCGAAAACTGGCCGGACCGACCTGAGTTGCGCGAGGCGTTTGCCGAGAAACTGCCCGAAAAATATCGCGGGGACTTTCTGCGCGAGCGACCCATCGAGATCCGGGAGGTCGAGCCGCGCGATTTCATGACGCCCGAAAAGGTCGACGACCGCAACTATCTGTGGTTCCGCATGGCCGCCGCCGAAGGCCAGAACCCGGTCATGCAGCACGCGCTTTTGGCCTATGCCTCTGATATGAATCTGCTGGGCTCGTCGCTGCGGCCCCATGGGCTCACGTGGTTTCAGGGCAAGGTGATGACGGCAAGTCTGGATCACGCCATGTGGTTCCACGCGCCGATCCGCTTTGACGAATGGCACCTTTACGCGCTGGATGCGCCGTTTACCGGCGGGGCGCGGGGATTTAATCGCGGGATGATTTACAATCAGAACGGGCAGTTGGTGGCGAGCGTAGCGCAAGAGGGGCTGCTGCGCCCGATACGTCCAAAAGGCGAAGGTTAAAGGCAGCCCCCTGAGGGGCTATGCCCGCTGTGCCGCCGGACAGGCATTTTCTAGCCGTCGTTCGGCCCCCCGAACCGCCGGTTTAGCCTGCGCATCCCGCCGATCCAGCGGTCATAATCCTGCGCCTTGCCTCGGATATAGTCGCGTACCTGTGGATGCGGCAGCACCAGAAACACCTCATCGCGGATCGCCTGCACGCAGGCGTCGGCCACGGGTTCCGGCTCAAGCATGCCGTCGATCGCGGCGACATGATCCTCCAGCCCGCGCATCATTTCGGTCCGCACCGCCTGGGGGCAAAGCACGGAAACCTTGATCCCATCATCGCCATAGGTCATCGCCAACCATTCAGCGAGGCCAACGGCGGCGTGTTTCGTCACCCCGTAAGGCGCGGCCCCGACCTGATTGAGCAGACCCGCTGCCGAAGCAGTGTTAAGCAAATAGCCTCCGCCCCGCGCGCGCATCAGCGGCACCAGATGCCGCGCGGCGCGCACATGGCTCATCACGTTGATCTCCCAGATGCGCTGCCAATCGGCATCCGGCACCTCGACCCCGCCCTCGACCGAGATGCCAGCGTTGGAGCAGAATAGATCAATCGGCCCAATGTCACGCTCGACGGTTTCGATCAGTTGGGCGATCTCGGCCTCGTGTGCAACATCGACGCGAGAGCCCGTGCCGCCAACCTCGGCCGCCGTCGCCTCGGCCCCCGGGCCGTCGATATCCACACAGACCAGGTGCGCTGGCGCTTCCTTGGCAAAGCGCAGGGCCATGGCCCGCCCGATGCCGCTGGCCGCCCCGGTGATGACGATGACGCGCCCCGCGAGTTCCATATCAGCTGTCGCCGTCAGAGCCGCGCGTGTTCGACGCCTGAAACGCCTTCACCTCGGCCCGCGCGATGACCTGATGGTGCACCTCATCCGGCCCATCGGCAAAGCGCAGTGCGCGCTGCCACGTGTACATGCCCGACAGAGGGCTCCACTGGCTCATCCCCGTGGCGCCATGCACCTGCATCGAGGCGTCAATGATCTCACAGGCTTTTTCTGGCACCAGCGCCTTAATCATGCTGACCCAGATGCGGGCCTCTTTGTTGCCCAGCACATCCATCGCTTTGGCCGCCTTCAACACCATTAGCCGCATCGCTTCGATGTCGATCCGCGCGCGGCTGATGGTCTCCATGTTCTTACCAAGGTCGATGATTTTCTTACCAAAGGCCTCACGCCCCAGCCCGCGTTCAATCATCAGATCCAGCGCCTTTTCCGCCGACCCGATGGAGCGCATGCAGTGATGAATCCGCCCCGGCCCAAGCCGCACCTGACTGATCTCGAACCCGCGGCCTTCGCCCCAAAGCACGTTTTCACGCGGTACGCGCACATCGGTGAACCGGATATGCATATGCCCATGCGGCGCGTCGTCATGGCCAAAGACATGCATCGGGCCAAGAATCTCCACCCCCGGCGTGTCCATCGGCACGAGGATCTGGCTCTGCTGGCGGAAGGTTTCAGCCTCGGGCGAGGTTTTCACCATGACGATCATGATCTTACAGCGTGGATCGCCCGCACCGGAGATATAGAATTTCTCGCCGTTGATTACCCAATCGTCGCCATCCAACACCGCGCTGGTAGAGATATTGCGCGCGTCCGAAGAGGCGACATCAGGCTCCGTCATCGCAAAGGCCGAACGGATTTCGCCCGCGAGCAGGGGCTTCAGCCATCGCTCCTTTTGCTCCGGCGTGCCGACACGCTCCAGCACCTCCATATTGCCGGTATCGGGCGCCGAGCAGTTCAGTGTTTCTGGGGCCAGGGGGCTTTTGCCCAGTTCAGCGGCGATATAGGCGTAATCAAGATTTGCCAGCCCTTCGCCGGTTTCCGCATTGGGCAGGAAGAAGTTCCACAACCCCGCTTCTCGCGCCTTTTGCTTGGCCCCATCAAGCAATTCCAATTGACCCGGCGCATAGGACCAACGGTCGGCGCGGCCTTCGCCAAGGCGAAAAAACTCCTCGGTGATCGGATCGACATTCTCGCGGATGTGCTTGGTAACAGCCGCCAAAAGCGGCTTGGCCTTTTCTGACATTTCGAGATTGTTCATGTCCAAGGTCTGATCGATCATCCTATGCTCCCGGTGATGATGGTTCGCGGTGCCGCCCGGTTCCTCCAAAGGCGGCCCTTTGGGGGGAGCCTATGCAATCGCTGCTAGCTTGCCAATCACGGGCAGGGGCACCACGCTTTACGCCGCGTCATTATGGCGTTGAAACCCGCGCGCAGGCGTTTAAGTTCAGGATATGACAGATGCATTGATCAAAGACGTTCTCACCCGCACCCGCCGCATCGCGGTGGTTGGCGTCTCTCCGAACCCGGCGCGGCCCAGCCACTATGTCGCTGAATATCTTCAGCAAAAGGGCTATGACGTGGTGCCGGTCAACCCCATGCATGCTGGCAAAGAGGTCTTTGGCAAGACCATCGTCGCCACTCTGGCTGAGATCGACCCGCCGGTGCAAATGGTCGACATCTTCCGCCGCTCCGAGGATGTGCCCCCCGTCGTCGATGAGGCGCTCGCGGCCTTTCCCGATCTGGAAACGATTTGGATGCAGATGGGGATCACCAATGCCGTAGCAGCGGCCAAGGCCGAAGCGCGTGGCGTGGATGTGATCCAAGACCGCTGCCCCAAGGTGGAAATCCCGCGTCTGCTCGGGTGATTACTTGCGCGCGGCCTTCTCAGCGATGCCCGAGGTCGACTGGCGGCGCGCCAGTTCATCCAGCACATCACTCAGCGGCACATCCCGCGCTGCCAGCATGACGAGTAGGTGATATAGCACATCCGCTGCTTCCGAGGTAAGCCCCCTCGGATCGTTCTTCACCGCCTCAATGATCGCCTCAACCGCTTCTTCGCCAAACTTCTCGGCGCATTTTTCAGGCCCTTTGGCCAGCAATTGCGCCGTCCAACTGCTTGAGGGATCAGCGCTTTTGCGGCTCAGAATGGTGGCGTAAAGATCATCAAGCGTCATGAAAGCCTCATTGGAATGCCTGCTGCGGCCATATGCTGCTTGGCCTCCTGCACGGTATATTCGCCAAAGTGAAAGATCGAGGCTGCCAGCACCGCCGAGGCACCGCCTTCGATCACCCCGTCCACGAGATGATCCAAATTGCCGACCCCGCCGGAGGCGATCACCGGCACCGACACGGCATCGGAAATGGCGCGGGTCAGCGGCAGGTTAAACCCCTGTTTGGTGCCATCACGGTCCATCGAGGTCAGGAGAATCTCCCCCGCGCCCTTGGCGGCCACGGTGCGGGCGAATTCGACCGCATCGATGCCCGTGGGCTTGCGACCGCCATGGGTGAAAATCTCCCATTTGCCGGGGCTTACGGTCTTGGCGTCAATCGCGCAGACGATGCATTGGCTGCCAAAATGATCCGCCGCTTCGGCGATCACATCCGGGTTCGCCACAGCGGCGGAGTTGAAACTGACCTTGTCGGCCCCCGCCAGCAGCAAGGCCCGCACATCCGCCACGGTTCGCACACCACCGCCCACGGTCAGCGGGATATAGCAATGCTCCGCCGTGCGAGTGACCAGATCGAACATCGTGCCGCGGTTTTCATGGGTGGCGTGGATATCAAGGAAACAGAGCTCATCCGCCCCAGCCGCATCATAGGCAATGGCGGCATCCACCGGATCGCCCGCATCCCGCAGGCCGACAAAGTTCACGCCCTTGACGACGCGCCCATCGGCCACGTCGAGACAGGGGATGATGCGGGTCTTTAGCATGGCTCAGCCCTTCAACATCTTCATGGCTTCGGTCAAATCGATGGCGCCGTCATAAAGCGCCCGACCCGAAATCGCGCCCTCGATCACCCCGGTGCCGCGCAGTGCGGCCAGATCTTCGAGCGACGAGACCCCTCCCGAGGCGATCACCGGGATCGAGACGGCGCGCGCCAGATCGGCCGTCGCCTCGACATTCGGCCCGCCCATCGCGCCATCGCGCATGATATCGGTATAGATAATCGCGGCCACGCCCGCGTCCTCAAAGGATTTCGCGAGATCGGTGGCCATGACATCGGTCTCCGTCGCCCAGCCCTTGGTTGCAACCCGGCCGCCCCGTGCATCGATTCCCACGGCAACATGACCGGGGAAGGCGGCGGCTGCCTCGCGGACCAGTTCAGGGTTCTCTACAGCAACGGTGCCCAGAATGACCCGCGCCAAGCCCTTATCCAGCCAGCTTTCGATCGTCGCCATATCGCGAATGCCACCGCCCAACTGCGCGGGCACCTTGCAGGCCTTCAAAATCGCCTCGACCGGGGCGGCGTTCACCGGCGTTCCGGCAAAGGCGCCATTAAGATCAACCAGATGCAGCCATTCGCAGCCCGCCTCGACGAAACTCAACGCCTGCGCGGCAGGATCGTCGTTGAAAACGGTAGCGCGGTCCATATCGCCATGCACGAGGCGCACGGCCTGACCGTCTTTGAGATCAATAGCGGGGTAGAGGATCATGGCCGGGCCCTTGTTCTGAACGTTGGTTTCCTTTTGCACGTCGCCAAGGATTTTGCAACGCGACCCTAGGTCAGTCTTGCCCGAAAGAAAGTTGTGTCTAACACTAAACCCAGATCGGGAGGAGAGATCATGAAACAGTTTTTTGCAGTGGCCCTTCTGGGCCTTGGCCTGACCGGTGCCGCCCATGCGGCGGATCCGGCAGTCGGTACATGGCAAACGCAGGTGGATGACGGCGCTTACGCCCATGTGAAAATGGCCCCCTGCGGCGGGGCGATCTGCGGCACTATCGCGCGCACGTTCAACGACAGCGGTGAGTATAAATCGCCCAATATCGGCAAAACGCTCGTTATCGATATGAAGCCCCAGGGCGGCGGCAAATACGCCGGTAAAGTATGGCGCCCGTCGAACGGCAAAATCTATATCGGCAAGATGGACGTCTCGGGCAAATCGCTCAAACTTTCGGGCTGCGTCGCGGGCGGGCTGATTTGTTCGAAACAGACCTGGGCGCGCCTTAAGTAACGCCGTTACCTCGATACGAAAGTCAGAAGGCGCGAGGAACGATCTCCGCGCCTTCTTTGCGTTTTGCGGAAGGCAAGCGCAGCGCAGAGGTATTTGTAAAAGGATGAAGTTGAAGAGGGTCTTTCTTCAACTTCATCCTTTCTTAAATACCGTCCGACGCTTCGACAGGCGCGGCGCTGGTTAAGGCGTCCAGTTCAAAAAGTTCGAGATCAGCCGCAGGCCGGTGGTTTGGCTTTTTTCAGGGTGGAACTGCATGCCCAGCATCGTATCGCGGCCAATAATCGCCGTGACCTCGCCGCCGTAATCGACATGGGCCAGCCGTTCGGCAGGGTTTGCTACAGCCATGTGGTAGCTGTGCACGAAATAGGTGTGATCACCGGTGTGCAGCCCGTCGAAGACCGCATGGTCATGATCGATCACCAAGTCGTTCCAGCCCATGTGAGGGACTTTAAGTTTCGGGTTCGCGGGGGTGATCTGGGTCACCTCTCCGCCGATCCAACCCAATCCCGGGGTGTCTTTGTATTCGCGGCCCATGCTGGCCATCAGCTGCATGCCGACACAGATGCCAAGGAAAGGGCGCCCCTTTTCCTCAACCGCTTCGACCATGGCTTCATAGAGGCCACCGGCGCCTTTCAGCGCTGCCATACAAGCCGGGAAGGCGCCATCGCCGGGCAGCACCAGACGGTCGGCGCGGGCGACGACCTCGGCGTCTGACGTCACGGTGACTTCGCCTGCGTCGTTTTCGCGGGCCATACGCTCAAAGGCTTTGTGGGCCGAGTGTAGATTTCCGGATTCGTAGTCGATGATTACTGTCAGCATTGGCTTACAAGGCGCCCTTGGTCGAGGGGATGGCATCCGCTTTGCGCGGGTCGGTTTCGACCGCCTCGCGCAGGGCGCGGGCGACCGATTTAAAGGCCGCTTCGGCGATATGGTGGCTGTTGAACCCGTGCAGCGCGTCGACATGCAGGGTGATGCCGCCGTGGGTGCTGAGTGCTTGGAAGAACTCACGCACCAGTTCGGTGTCGAATGTGCCGATGCTGCTGGTGGGGAAATCCACGTTCCAGATCAGGAAGGGCCGCGCAGAGAGGTCGAGCGCGCAGCGGATTTGCGCGTCGTCCATCGCCAATAGGCAAGACCCGTAGCGGCGGATGCCGCGTTTGTCGCCGAGCGCTTGGGTCAGTGCTTGGCCCAGCGTGATGCCTACGTCTTCGACCGTGTGGTGATCATCGATGTGCAGATCGCCTTTGGCGCGCACCGTGATATCGATCAGCGAGTGGCGCGACAATTGGTCGAGCATATGGTCAAAGAAACCCACGCCGGTCTCATTGTCATAGCGGCCACTGCCGTCGAGATTGATCTCGACCGTGATGTCGGTTTCGGCGGTGGTGCGGGTCAGGGTGCTGCGACGCATAGGGCATCTCCGAAGGCAATTGCTGCGCCCTTATAGCAGGGCATGCCGCCACGCCAAGCCCAAGCAGTGAAGCACCTTTAGCCTGCATGGGCGCGATCGGGGATTGCGGGGGCAGGGTCCATATGTCAGCTTGAACCAAATCCCAGAAAGAGGCGCGACATGACCACCTGCGTATTCATCCAGATCCGCTGCCGACCGGGCACGACCTATCGTGTTGCCGAGGAAATCGCCCTGCGCGAAATTCATTCCGAGCTTTATTCCACCTCTGGTGAATATGACCTGCTGATGAAGCTTTATATCCCCAAGGGGGAGGATGTGGGCGTCTACATCAACGACAACCTGTTGGACATCGAAGGCATTGAGCGGTCCTTGACCACGATGACCTTCAAGGTCTTTTGAGGTGCCGCGCAGGTTCTCTCTAACTGCGGTTACGGTTTTTGCTTTGTCCTTTGGCGCGCTGGCCCATCCCGGCATAGCGACAGCGGGCACACGTATCTATGAGGGGCGCGAGGCCGCCGCTTTGCGCTGCGCCAACACGCTGGCCCTGACGGCGATGGCGCTTTCTTCGGCGGAGCTGATCGGGGAGGGGGAGAAAAACGTGATGCTGGGCGTCACCGTGCGCATCCTTGACCGACATGTTGAGGGCAGTTGGGCCCAGAAACGTGCAGCGATGGAGGTAATGCGCGACCGGCGCAGCGTGCCGGACACATTGGAAGATTACCGCCGCATCGCCGAGCGTTGTCTGGTGCAATTCCCCATCAACTGAATGCAAAAACCCGCCGGTGAGGCGGGTCTTTCATGGGGCATCCGCCTTGGCTCAATGCGCGGCAGAGACGGAGGGTTTCTCGGTCGGGGAGGTGTCGAGTTTCACCTTCTGGCGCATCGTCACACGGCGAATGGCGCGGTCGAATGTCTTTCTGACCCGCTGGGTGCGGCTGGCGTTGGGCTGGATCGGGCCGCCCACAGACAGCATTACCGATAGTGGGCTGTTGTCGTCATAGCGCAGGTCCATCCCGTCAAGCTCGCCTTGAATGAGCACTTCGATCTCGGGCCATGCGGGCAAGCTGTCGCCTGTCACGATGCACAGCAGCGTGCCAGACCCATTGTGGGTCATCAGCAGTTGCGGGCAATCGACCACACGCGCGATCGCTTGGGCGGCAGAGGTAACGGCGCGGGCGAATTCGCGGGTGTTGCAGGTCGCGTAAAGCTCATCGATATGTTCGATCTTCACGGCGAAAACCTGGCAGATATCAAGGTGCTGGCGCGACAATTGCGACAGGTAATTGCCCAAGGAGAAGGGGAGCACCAACTGCTCGACCCCGTTGATATGCACAGGATCGGCCAGTGCGAAATCATGGGCGCCGGGCTCTCCGGCTTCTTTCAGATGATGCGGGTCAAGGCGCGGGGCACGCTGGGTGTTTTCCAACATCCGCTCGGCGATATGCACGCGGGTTGCAATGTCTTTTACATCAAATGGTTTGGTCACATAGTCGTTGGCCCCAGCGGCAAAAGCGCTTTCGATCGCGGTCGCGTCGGCGCGCGAGGTCACCATCAAGATCGGCGTGTCTTGATAAGCCTCCAGCGTGCGGATGCGGCGGCATAGGGTGATGCCGTCCATTTCGGGCATTTCGATATCCAAGAGCAGGCAATCAAAATGGTCTTTGGTGGTTTCGAGCAGTTCCAAAGCGGCAGCGCCGGAATCGGCCAGTGTCAGATAGGGATAATCAGCTTCGCGGAAAACGACGGGCAGCAATTCGCGGATAAAAGGGTCATCGTCGACGGCAAGAATTTTCATTTTTGGCACCTCTTTCGTGGGGCAGACGGGCAGTCCGGGTGTCTTTATAATCTGTTCACATTTAGTCGTATAAACCCGGCGAAATTGTGACGTTGCTGCACCAATAGCTTGTGCCGTTCCGTTAAATATTAACCATATTTTGGAGTTCCGCGAAACCATTGAATTCGCAGCCTGTGGCGGCCGCACGCCCTTGTTTTCCCGCATCGCGGGAGGTGATTTGGCGGATATTGTGCAGAGTTTTGGGCGTGGAAATGCAGATTGGAGAGCCAAAACAGGGCGAGAATATGCGGTTCTTGTGAACGTGGGGAGTTTCGCGCTGCGACTCGCCTTCACGATTGGGTGATCGAGGGAAACTTTATCGGATGTCGTGCGTAGCACGCCGTTGGCGCCTAACATTCTGCCCGCTCAACTGCGGCAAAGGTCAATGAACTCACCAGGATGATGCGCTTGCCGGGCGATATCTTGGCTGAATATCTGCAAGTACCGCGGAGGCTGGAAGCGGGCGACGTTTTGGTCATCCCGCTGGTTATGGTGGCGCACTTTGCTGACTGTTCGCCCGACCTCAAACTGTATGAGGCCGGGCGGCGCGGTGATTTCTCGACGACGCTCTTAGCCTAGGTGCGCGGCGACTTCGGCTTGCACTTTTTCGGCCGCGGCCTCTTTCACGGGGCCGTAGCCGCGGATCTCCATCGGTGCGGAAAGCACCGCGAGCGCTTCGTCATGGGGCAGGGCCGGGGCCTTGGCCATAACCGCCTCGTACCAGTCGATCAGCCCGACCTCCAGCTTGCGATCAGCGCCGTAGCTGAATGGGTCAGCCCATGTGCCGCGCAGGGGTTTCATCGCGGCCAATAGGTCAAAGGCACGCCCCATCCACGGGCCAAACTTGCGCTTGTTGGGGCGTCCGCGGCCATCGCGGCCGGTGGGCCATGCGGGCGGGGCGAGGTGGTAGTGGACCTTGTAGTCGCCCTCGAAACTATCGGCGATGCGATCCTCAAAACCGCGTTGGCGGTGCAGGCGGGCGACCTCGTATTCGTCCTTGTAGGCCATGAGTTTGAACAGCGATTTCGCCGCGGCGCGCAGCAGGTCTTCGGAGCCGTCTGGCAGCGCGTTTGTCAAAGCATCAAGGCGGGATTTATAGCGCTCGGCGTAGGCTCGGTTCTGGTAGCCGGTAAGGAACTCCATCCGCCGCGCGATCAGGCTGTCGACACTGTCATCGGGGGTGGGCGCCGGGGCGAAATGCGCCGCAATCGCCTCGGGCTTCGCGGCCATGACCCGGCCAAAACCAAAGGCGGCGCGGTTTTTGTCGGGCACCACGCCATTCAACTCGATCGCCTGCTCCAGCGCGGTGAGCGAGACCGGCACAAGGCCCTTCTGCCAAGCATAACCCAGCATCATCACATTGGCGAAGACCGCGTCGCCCATCAGTTTTTCGGCCATGGCGTTGGCGTCAAAGGCACTGAGGTTCTCACCCCCCACAGCCTGCGCGATCACCGCTTCGCGGTCGTCGATCCGCAGCTCGGCGTCGCGGTTCAGCACCAGATCGCCGGTCGGCATCTCGGCGCGGTTAAGCACGATCCGCGTGCCGCGCCGGTAGTGGGCCGAGGCTTTGGGCGCGGAGCTGACCACCATGTCGCAACCGATCACCGCGTCGGCGCCGCCCTGATCGATGCGCACCTGATGCACCTCCTCGGGGGTTTGGGCGAGCCGCACATAGCCCAGCACGGTGCCAAATTTCTGAGCAAAGCCGGTGAAGTCCAGCACGCTGGAGCCCAGCCCTTCGAGATGCGCCGCCATGGTGATGAGCGCGCCCACAGTGACAACGCCGGTGCCGCCTACGCCGGTCACCAGCAGGTTAAAGGGCTGGTCGAGCCTGGGCAGTTCGGGCATCGGCAGCTGCGCCGAAAGACCCGCCACGTCCAGCCCGGCCCCAGAGCGTTTGCGGCGGCTGCCGCCCTCGACGGTGACGAAAGAGGGGCAGAACCCGTTGAGACAGGAGTAATCCTTGTTACAGGTCGATTGGTTGATCTGCCGTTTGGTGCCGAACTCAGTCTTCTTCGGCTCGACGCTTAGGCAATTGGATTCCAACGAACAATCGCCGCAACCCTCGCAGACCAGTTCGTTGATCATGACGAATTTCTTAGGGTCGTCCATCAGCCCGCGTTTGCGCTTGCGGCGTTTCTCGGTGGCGCAGGTCTGCTCATAGATCAGCACTGTGACGCCCGGAATATCGCGCAGCTCGCGCTGCACGCGGTCAAGCGCGCTGCGGTGATCAAATGTGGTGCCGGCGGGGAAATCACCCTTCTCCAACAGTCCGGGCCGGTCAGAGACCAGTGCGATCCGCGCGACGCCTTCCGCGCGGCAGGCCTGCGCGATGGCGGCGACTGAGACAGGGCCATCGACAGGCTGCCCGCCGGTCATGGCAACCGCGTCGTTGTAGAGGATCTTGTAGGTGATGTTCGTCTTTGCCGCGACCGCTTGGCGGATGGCGAGCGAGCCGGAGTGGTACCACGTGCCCTCGCCAAGGTTCTGGAACACATGTTTGCCCCCGTTGAACATCGAGGTGGCGATCCACGGCACGCCTTCGCCGCCCATCTGGGCAAAACCGGCGGTTTCACGGTCCATCCACGAGGCCATGACATGGCAGCCAATGCCGGAGTTGGCCTTTGACCCTTCGGGCAGTTTGGTCGAGGAATTATGTGGGCAGCCCGAACAGAAGTAAGGCGTGCGGGTGGCGCCGGGGACGTTCAGCAGCACGGGCGGCTGGTCAGTCAGGGCGCGGGCCTTTTCCAGCAGGTTCTCTTCGGGAAAGAAGGCACTGAGCCGCGCGGCAATGATCGGGAGCAGTTTGAGCGGCGACAGCTCGCCGGTCCAAGGCACCAACTCCTCAAGGTTTTCGTCATGTTTGCCCACCATCCGCGCAGGTTTGGAGCCGGGCCAGTCATAGAAGGCCTCTTTGAACTGGCTTTCGATGATGCCGCGTTTCTCTTCGATCACAAGCACTTCGCGCTTGCCTTTCACGAAGTCGAGCGCGTCGTCCAGCGCCAGCGGCCAGACCATGCCGATCTTGTAGATGTCGATGCCGAGGCGGCGGCAGGCGGCCTCATCCAGGCCCAGAAGCCGCAGCGCTTCCATCGTGTCGAGGTGGCCCTTGCCGGTGGTCACGATGCCGAAAGTGGCGTCCTGCGTGTCGTAGATATGCCGGTCAATGGGATTGGTGCGCATGAAAGCCTGCACCGCGTCGAGCTTGTGATGCAGCCGCGTCTCAATTTCGGGCGAGGGCAGATCGCCAAGCCGCACGTGCAGCCCGCCCGGAGGCGCGGTGTAGTCGGGCTGGTTGAACACGCGGTCGGGTGTCAGTGTCACCGATGCGCCGCTTTCCACGGTTTCCGAGATCGCCTTGAAACCCACCCAAGTGCCCGAGAAGCGTGAAAGCGCGATGCCGTATTCACCGAAGGCTTGGTATTCGGCGACGGAAGCCGGGTTCAACGTCGGCATGAACCACGACATGAAGCCCACGTCTGACTGGTGCGGCATCGAGGACGAGACGCAGCCATGATCGTCGCCCGCCACCACCAAAACGCCGCCTTTGGGGGCCGAGCCGTAAGCGTTGCCATGTTTCAGCGCGTCGCCCGAACGGTCCACCCCCGGCCCCTTGCCGTACCACATGGAAAAGACGCCCTCGACCTCCGCCTGTGGGTCGAGGTGGGCCTGTTGCGCGCCCAATACCGCGGTGGCACCAAGGTCTTCGTTCACGGCGGGCAGGAATTTCACCCCCGCCTTGGCCACGCGGTCTTTGATGCGCCAGTATTCCAGATCAAGCCCGCCCAAGGGGGAGCCGCGGTAGCCCGAAACGAAACCGGCGGTGTTCAGCCCCGCCTCGCGATCGCGGCGGGCCTGATCCAGCATGATGCGCACCAACGCCTGCGTCCCGGTCAGGAAAACGCGGCCTTCGGTCTGATCATAGCGGTCGTCGAGTTTATAAGTGGTAAATTCGCGCGGTTGTTTTGTCATGGGGGTCTCCTCACTTGGGAGTATACCGCAGGGGCTCCGAATTTTGGCTCCGGTTTTGCTGGCGATATGGGTGAAATCCGGGTAATTTATCCATTGTAGTTCCGTGAAGTGAAAGATTTATCCGATGAGCGAAATGGATGCGACGGACCGACAGCTTGTATTCCTACTTCAGCAGGATTCGCGCCTGCCCAATGCGCAACTTGCCGAGAAGCTGAATATCTCTGCCTCTGCCTGCTGGCGGCGGGTCAAGGCGTTGGAGCAGGCGGGGGTGATCAAACGATACGCCGCCGTGGTCGACCCCAAGGCGATGGGGCTGGGGTTCGAGGCGATGGTCCATGTACATCTGACCCGGCATGACGCCTCAGCCCTCGCCAGTTTCATCCGTGCGATCCAAAGCCGGACGGAGGTGACGGAATGTTTCGCCACCACGGGCCAAGCGGATTATCACCTCCGCGTGCTTTGCCGCGATATCGACGCCTATAACGCCTTTTTGGAGAGTTTTTTGTTCCTGCATCCCGCAGTCAATTCCGCCACGACGAATGTAATCCTGCGGCAGATCAAATCCGACGCCCCGATTACCGGTTGAGGCGATCAGAGCGGCGTTTTCTGCGTTGGACATTTGCCGCATGCGTGCTTCATAAAGCAGCAGAGATCACACCCGAAGGAGAGACCCATGATGAGAACCCGTGCCGCCGTTGCCGTGGAAGCCGGCAAACCGCTTGAAATCATGGAGGTGAACCTCGAAGGGCCGAAACGCGGTGAGGTCTTGGTAGAGATCAAGGCAACCGGCCTCTGCCACACCGATGAATTTACCCGTTCCGGCGACGATCCCGAAGGCATTTTCCCCGCCATCCTCGGCCATGAGGGCGCGGGCGTGGTGCTGGAAGTGGGCGAAGGCGTGACCACGCTGGAGCCGGGCGATCACGTGATCCCGCTCTACACTCCCGAATGCCGCGAATGCGAATACTGCCTGTCGGGCAAAACCAACCTCTGCCAAAAAATCCGCGTTACCCAAGGCCAGGGCCTGCTGCCCGATGGCACCACGCGGTTTTCGATGCTCGATGGCACGCCGATCCACCACTATATGGGCTGCTCGACCTTTGCCAACCACACCGTGGTGCCGGAAATCGCGCTGGCCAAGGTGCGTAAAGACGCGCCGTTTGATAAAATTTGCTACATCGGCTGCGGCGTCACCACGGGCATCGGTGCGGTGATCAACACGGCCAAGGTCGAATTGGGCGCGCGTTGCGTGGTCTTTGGGCTGGGTGGTATCGGGCTCAACGTGATCCAAGGTTTGCGGATGGCGGGCGCAGATCAGATCGTGGGCGTGGACCTCAACGACGACAAGGAAGAGGTCGGGCGCTATTTCGGGATGACCGATTTCGTGAACCCCAAGAACGTCGAAGGCGATTTGGTGGCGCATCTGGTCGAAGTAACCAAAGGCGGCGCGGATTATTCTTTTGACGCGACCGGCAACACCAAGGTCATGCGCGACGCGCTGGAATGTGCCCACAAAGGCTGGGGCGAAAGCATCATCATCGGCGTGGCACCTGCGGGGGCCGAGATTTCGACGCGGCCATTCCAATTGGTCACCGGCCGGGTTTGGCGCGGGACCGCTTTTGGCGGGGCCAAGGGGCGGACGGACGTGCCTAAGATCGTTGACTGGTACATGAACGGCAAGATCGAGATCGACCCGATGATCACCCACAAGTTGACGTTGGATCAGATCAACGAAGGCTTCGAGCTGATGCACAAGGGTGAATCGATCCGCGCGGTCGTCGAGTTTTAAGCCTCGGGCTGGAGGGCCGCGCGCTCTCCAGCCTAGACCTCTGCTGCGAGGGAGAGGAACAGGTCGACGTCCATATAGGTCTCGAGATGATCGGCCAGCGCGTCGAGCGCATCATCCACACCGCTTTCAAAGTTCAGCGATGAGGTCACGCCGAAACCGCCAAGATAGGCGCGGCGGAAGGCGTCTGAGCTAAAAATTCCATGCATATAGCACCCCTGCACCCGTCCCGAAGGGGAGGCCGCACCCTCAGCCGTGCCGTCGAAGCTGAGCCACGCGCGGACGCAATCGGGGCCTGTGGTTTCTCCGATGTGAATTTCATAGCCCGTGAGATCGGTGCCGCTGGCAGGATGCTGGCCGGATTTTTCCGCCAGATGTTTCAGCGGGGCCATCGTGGTTTCCACGTCCAGATGCCCCAGCCCCGCCACCCGCGCCGCCGGGCCTTCGATGCCCTGCGGGTCTGTGATGGTATTGCCCAACATCTGATAGCCACCGCACAGCCCCAGCACATGGCCGCCCCGCCGGATATGGGCGGCAAGGTCGATGTCCCACCCCTCGGCCCGAAAGGCTTCGAGGTCCGAAATCGTGGATTTGCTGCCGACCATCAGCATTAGATCGGCATCGGCGGGTAGGGGGCTGCCGGGCATGATCATCCGCAGGTCGACGCCCGGCTCGGCGGCCAATGGGTCGAGGTCATCGAAATTGGCGATCCGAGGCAGGCGCGGGACGGCGATCACACAGCCTGAGCCACCGGAACGGGCGCGGGCGGGCAGATCCATCACATCTTCAGCGGGCAGGCGGTGGGCGGCGTCGAACCATGGGATCACGCCAAGGCTCGGCCAGCGGGTGCGCGCGGCGATGTCGTCGCGACCTGCGTCAAAGAGGCTGCGGTCGCCGCGGAATTTATTGACGGCAAAGCCGCGGATCAGCGCGTTGTCATCGGCATCAAGCACCGCCTGCGTCCCGACGATCTGCGCGATCACCCCGCCGCGGTCGATGTCGCCCATCAGTACCACAGACACCCCGGCGGCGCGGGCAAAGCCCATATTGGCGATATCGCCTGCCCGCAGGTTGGTCTCTGCCGGGGAGCCCGCGCCCTCAATCACGATCAGGTCGCAGCTTTCGGCCAAGCGGTGAAAGGATTGCAGCACGACTGGCATCAGGCTGGCTTTGTTGCGCCCAAACTCCCGCGCCTCTTGCTGGCCCGCGATTCTACCCTGCACCACGACCTGCGCGCCGGTGGCGCTTTGAGGCTTCAGCAGCACCGGGTTCATGTCCGTATGCGGTGCCACGCCAGCGGCGCGGGCCTGCAGCGCCTGCGCGCGGCCAATCTCGCCCCCGTCTTCGGTGACGGCGGCATTGTTGGACATGTTCTGCGGTTTGAACGGGCGCACGCGCAGCCCGCGACGTGAGCAGGCGCGGATTAATCCGGCAACGATCATCGACTTGCCGACATTGCTGCCGGTGCCCTGTATCATGATGGCTTTGGTCATGTCATTCTGCCCCTGTTTCGCGCAAACTGGCGCAAAATGATCCAAGGGGAAAGAGCCGCGATGAACACGCCTGCACATTTGCTTTTGGGCGCTGCCGTGATGGGGCGCGAGGGGGGCAGGCCGTTGATCTGGGCGGCGCTTGTCGGGGCGCTGCTGCCGGACTTGTCGCTCTATCTTATGGCGGGTTTTGCGCTCTATGTCCAAGGGCTGCCGGGGAGTGTGGTCTTTGGGGAGCTTTACTACTCGGACCTCTGGCAGGCGGTCTTTTCGATAGATAACTCCTTCATCGTCTGGGGGGCGCTTTTGGCGCTGGCGGTCTGGCGGCAAGCGGGCTGGGCCGTGGCGCTGACGGGGGCGGCGCTGCTGCATCTCCTGTTCGATCTGCCGCTGCATCACGACGACGGGCGGGCGCATTTCTGGCCGCTGACGGGTTGGATATTCGAAAGCCCGGTCAGTTATTGGGATGTGCGTCACGGCGCGGCCTGGGTCGCACCGATTGAGGCGCTGGTCAGCACCCTTGCCGCCATTACGCTGTGGTGGCGCAGGCCCGGATGGGTGCTCTCTTGCTTGACGTTGGCGCTGCTGCTGGCCGAGGGGCTGGCCCTGCGCAATTGGATCTTCTTTTTCGGAGCAGACTGACAGAGGCTCGGGCAGCAGACACAAAAAAACGCAGCCCGAAGGCTGCGTCAATTGCTCCGCTTGGCGGATATTCTCAGGCGGCTTCGGCCTGAAGCGCGGCATTGCGGCGCTCGGACTCTTCGCGCGACAGGGCGACGGAAGTCCGCACGCCTTTGCCCACAAATTCCATCAGACCTTCGACGACCCGCTCGTTGGGATCAATCCCGGCGCAGCTCAGCACTTCGCGGCCATCGCGCGAACGGGCCCAGCGGGCGATCTGTTCTGGGCCGTTGCCATATTTCTTGTCGTCGGCAATTGCGTCATCCAAAGCAGCAAGCACCACAGCAGCAAAGAGCTTGCGTGCGCGGTTGCCTTGCTCGTTGTTGAAAGCGGTGCCATCAACGAAATCTTTCATCTCGTCGTCCTTTCGATTATTCTTGCTCTTGTCATTCGGGCGTGGAGGCCCTTATGACGGATATCCTTTGATTCGGATACCTCTATTTAGCATACCTCCCATGCAACATGCGCATATCTAGTTGCCGCAGCGACGCCCGGATATCGCCCGCTTGCAGGGGACCATCCCTCCCGATATAGACCCGGTCATCTTATCATCAACCTTATGTCGTGGTTTTGTCACATGCCCAAGATTAACGGAAACGAGATCCGCCCCGGAAACGTCCTTGAACATAACGGTGGCCTTTGGGCGGCCGTGAAGGTCGATCACGTGAAGCCCGGCAAGGGCGGTGCCTTTGCCCAAGTCGAGATGCGCAACCTGCGCAACGGCTCCAAATTGAACGAACGCTTCCGCTCTGCCGACAAGGTCGAGCGCGTGCGTCTGGAGCAAAAAGACCAGCAATTTCTGTATGAAGACGACGGTATGCTGGTGGTAATGGACACCGAAACCTATGAGCAGGTGCAGCTTGATGCCGAGCTTTTGGGTGACACGCGCCCCTTCCTGCAAGACGGCATGATGATCGTGGTCGAGTACCATGACGCCGAGGCGCTGAACGCCCGTCTGCCGCAAAAAGTGGTCTGCAACATTGCCGAGACCGAGCCGGTCGTCAAAGGCCAGACAGCGGCGAATTCCTTCAAACCAGCCATTCTGGAAAACGGTGTGAAGATCTCTGTTCCTCCCTTCGTGGGGCAGGACGAAGCGATCGTGGTGAACACCGAAACCATGGAATATGTCGAACGCGCTTGACGCAACGTCATCCAACGTAAGCTAGATCAGCCCCGGTTTTGCCGGGGCTTTTTCTTGTTTTGGGGCGCTCAGGCGGCAGGGCCGGGCCAAGTGACCTGCGCCTCATCGGCCTGCATCGGCCCTTTCGCGCGGTCAAAGCGGAGATGCGCCAGCGCTTGGTCCCCCGCTTGGGTGAAAAGTGTGCCCGCAGGTTTGCCCTCTGCCGTGATCGACGTGCCCGGCGCAGCGCTGCCGCTAACCTCAACCCGTGTCAGCCCCTTGCGCAACTCGGTCTTGTGTTTCATCCGCGCCGTGACCTCTTGGCCCACATAGCAGCCCTTGCGGAAGTCGAGCCCGTTGATCCGATCAAGCCCGGCTTCAAGGATGAAGGTATCAGGCGTCAGTTCCACACCGGTTTCTGGGATCAGATGCGCCACGCGCAGGGCGTTCCAATCGGTTATGTCCTCGGTCTGCGGTGTGTCGCGATACGCGCGCCAGCCCATTTCCGGATGACGCGGATCGGCCACGGCATCTTCGGGTGCGGGGCCGGTGCCACGGTGCAGGTGCAACTCGGTCGGCTCAATCGTCACCTTGGCGCGCAGCTTGTACATCGACAGACGTTGGCTCAGCATGTCGCCAAGGCTTTCGTCCACATCAAGCAAAACGCTATCGCCGTCAGCGATTAGAAAGAAATCGGCCATATATTTGCCCTGCGGCGTCAGCAGGGCGGCATAGACCGGACCTTGGTCAAGTTTGCCAACGTCATTGGTCACGATGCCTTGCAGGAAATCGCGGGTGTCGGGGCCGGAGAGGCGCAGAATGCGGCGCGTGGTCATGCGGTTGTCCTTTGATTGCTGGCCATGACATATAACCTGTCAAACCCATCCAAAAGGGGCAACCATGCGCGCGCCGATCTCTGTCGTCATTCCCAGTCTCAATGCAGCCGCCGCGCTGCCTGCTTGCCTTGCCGCGCTTGTCGAAGGGTTGCAGGCCGGGCTGATCCGCGAGGTGATCCTAAGCGATGGGGGATCGACAGATGGCACGCCTCAGCTGGCCGAAGGCTGGGGGGGCGAGGTGATCTCAGGCGCGCCCTCGCGAGGTGGGCAGTTGCGCCGCGGATGCGACGCGGCGCGGGGTGAGTGGGTCTTGGTGCTCCATGCCGACACGGTGCTGGCGCCGGGTTGGACCGATGCGGTGCAGGGTCACATGGCGCGCCGGGCAGGGGCTGCGGGGTGGTTTCGCCTTAGGTTCGATCAGCGCGGGTTGGCACCGCGGTTGGTCGCAGGTTGGGCGAACCTGCGCAGCGCTTGTGGCTTGCCCTATGGCGATCAGGGGCTGCTGCTGCCCCGCGCGCTTTATGATGCGGTCGGCGGTTACCCCGATCAGCCGCTGATGGAGGATGTCGCACTGGCCCGCGCCTTGCGAGGCCGATTGGCGCGGCTTGAGGGCATCGCCGTGACCAGTGCCGAGAAATACCGCCGTCAGGGCTGGCTGCGCCGCGGTGGGCGCAACCTGTGGACGCTGATGCGCTACATAATGGGCGCCAGCCCCGACGCCCTTGCGGAAAGCTATCGGCGGTCGTGAAAAGGGCGCGGGTTGTCCCTGCGCCCCTGCACTCAGTTAAAGAACACCGCCCCGATCCGTTGGAACAGATTGGGCTGACGCGCCCTTTCGCGGCGCTTTTTCGCAGAGAGGGCGCTAAGGCCGCGGGCATCCGACACCGTCTTTCCGTCGCGGAATTGCAGGCGGTAAAGGTCGGCATAGATGCCGCCGCGCTCCATCAATTCGTCGTGGGTGCCTTCATCGGTGACTTGGCCGCGGTCCATCACCACGATCTTATCCGCGCTGCGGATGGTCGAGAGCCGATGCGCGATGACGATGGTTGTGCGCCCCTTGGCGAGGCGATCAAGCGCGTCCTGCACGACTTGTTCTGATTGCGCATCCAAGGCGCTGGTGGCCTCGTCCAACAGCAGGATGGGCGTGTCGCGCAGCAGGGCGCGGGCGATCACCACACGCTGACGCTGCCCGCCCGACAGGGCCGAACCGCGCGGGCCGACGCGGGTTTCCAGCCCCTGTTCAAGCTGCGGCAGGAAATCAGCCACATGGGCGGCTTTCAACACCCGCTCGAGTTCTTCGTCGCTGACGTTCTCGCGGCCCAGCACGATATTCTCGCGCAGGGTCTCATCAAACAGCAGCGCCTCTTGTGTCACGACAGAAAACAGGCCCCGCAGGTCCGGGATGGTCATTGATGTGGTGTCGACCCCGCCGATCTGAACCGTTCCGTTTTGTGGATCGACCAGCCGCGTGAGCAGGTTGAAAATGGTCGATTTCCCCGCGCCCGAGGCGCCAACAAGGGCGGTCGTCTGGCCCGCTTGCGCGGTCAGGTTCAACGCATTCAGCACCTTCGTATCGCCGTAGGAGAGTGAGACATCCGCCAAGGCAACGTCAGGCGGGCCATCGGGCGCGGCCACGGGCTTGGCCGGGCTGCGCAGGTGCAGGGGCGCGTCGAGCAGCTCCTTGATCCGCTCCAGCGCGGCGGCGGCCATCTGCCACAGGCCGCTGATCGCGCCGAGGCGGCGCAGGGGGGAGAACATGAACCCGAGCGAGGTAAAGAAGGTCATGAACTCGCCAATGGTCTTGTTGCCCGCGATGATCTCGGACCCGCCATAGACGATCACGGCCATGAAACCGATGCCTGACATGATGTCGATCATCGCCGGGATCGCGGAATTGCCAAAGGCGGCGCGAACTTCGGTGCGAATGAAGGTGCGCGTCAACTCGCGGTATTGTCGGGCTTGATAGTCTTCCAGCGCGTTGAGTTTGATCTGCACGATGCCGTGAAAGACCTCGTCCAGACGTGTCGAGAGGCTGGCGCCGATGTCGCGCGCCTCACGCGAGCGGGCGCGGACGAAGCGCTGGGCGATGGCGGCAGGCAGCACCATCAGCGGCACGCCGACCATCGCCAGAAGTGCCCAGATCGGATCAATCGCAATGGCGACGCCCATCAGGATCACCAGCCCCACCAGATCGCGGCCCGCGCCGGTGATGACCGCGCGCCAGACATCGCTGACCGCGTTCACATCCGATTGCACCCGCTGCACAAGAAAACCGGGCGGGTGGTTTTGGTGAAAGGCACCATCCTGCTGCATCATCCGGTCCAACAGGTCGATGCGCAGATCCGCCGCTGTGCGCTGCGCCACGCGGGTCAGCAACACCTTCTGCACCACCGTGGCCAGCGCGCGCAGCGCAAAGATCGCCACCAGCACCAGCCCCACCCAAACCAGCGCACCTTGGTCGCCGCCGACAAAGACGCGGTCGAACATCGGCTCCATCAGCTTGGCTAGCACGCCCAAGGTCGAGCCTTCGATGATCATGAAGATCACCGCGATGGCCATCAGGCCGGTGTGTTTCTTTAGATAGTCATGCCAAAGCCAACGCATCAACTGCGCGGAGGTGTAACTGTCATCATTCATGCCGGTGCCTGATCCTTTTGGGCAGTCGGATCCCGTGTACGAAAGCCGCGCAGGCAGGGCAAGCCGTCGCAGGGCGCGCATGGGACGCGCATCCGGGCCGGAGCGGGCCGGGGTAGGGACGTCCGGGGCGCGGCTTACCTTACGTCCGATCGCGTGTTGACCCCGGCCCGGCGGGCAGTAAGCTGCGCCCGACCGCAGCCCGGTCACGCATTTTCAAAACGGCAGCCAATATCATGACAAAGCAGAATAAACTCGTCCAAGGTCGTTCGTACCTTGCCATTCCCGGCCCCTCGGTCATGCCCGACGCGGTGCTGAGCGCGATGCACCGCGCCGCCCCGAATATCTATGAGGGTGAGTTGGTTGAGATGATGCCGGCACTGGCGGCCGATTTGAAACGTGTGGCGCGTACAGATCGTCATGTGGCGATGTATATCAGCAACGGCCACGGCGCTTGGGAGGCCGCGCTGAGCAATGTCATAGCACCGGGCGACCGCGTGCTGGTGCTGGCGACGGGGCGTT
This sequence comes from Sulfitobacter sp. HI0027, assembly GCF_001634775.1. Classification (NCBI taxonomy): domain Bacteria; kingdom Pseudomonadati; phylum Pseudomonadota; class Alphaproteobacteria; order Rhodobacterales; family Roseobacteraceae; genus Sulfitobacter; species Sulfitobacter sp. HI0027. The sequence continues at coordinate 56,890 of NZ_LWER01000115.1, read as the reverse complement.
TCGGCCATGGCTGGGCCGAAATGGCGACGGGGCTGGGGGCGGAGGTGGATATCCTCGACTTTGGCCACAATGCGCCGGTTGATCTGGCGCAGGTGGCCGAGCGTTTGAAGGCCGACACGGGCCACCAGATCAAGGCGCTGATGGCGGTTCATGTGGACACGTCAAGCTCGGTCCGCAACGATGTCCCCGGCCTACGCCGTCTGTTGGATGAGGCAGGCCACCCCGCGCTTTTGATGGCCGATTGCATCGCCTCGCTGGGATGCGAGCGGTTCGAGATGGACGCTTGGGGCGTTGATGTCATGGTCACCGCTTCGCAAAAGGGGCTGATGGTGCCGCCGGGCATGGCCTTCGTGTTCTTCAACGACCGAGCCGAGGAGGCCCGCGCGCGTCTGCCACGAGTGAGCCGCTATTGGGATTGGTCGCCGCGCGCCCATGCGGAGGAGTTCTACCAATACCACGGCGGCACCGCCCCGACGCATCACCTTTATGGCCTGCGCGCCGCGCTTGATATGATCCATGAAGAGGGGATCGAGCAGGTCTGGCAGCGCCATGCCACCTTGGCCCGCGCGGTTTGGGCAGCGTGCGAGGCATGGTCGGCAGAGGGCAGCCTGCGGTTCAACATCGAAGACCGCGCCCTGCGCAGCCATGCCGTCACCGCTCTGCGGCTGCAAGCGCCCCATGCGACAGAGTTGCGCGATTGGGTACAGAGCAATCTGGGCCTGACACTGGGCGTGGGGCTGGGCATGGCGCTGCCGGGGGAGCCTGCGTGGCACGGGTTCTTCCGCCTTGGCCATATGGGCCATGTGAACGGCCATATGATCATGGGCCTGCTCGGCGGGATCGAAGCCGGGCTTTCGGCGCTAAAGATCGACCACGGGCCGGGCGCGCTGCAGGCGGCGGCAGAGGTGATCGGCGGGGCTTAGGTCCCGCCCGCTTCGGCCAGAGCGTCGGGCAATGCGGCGGCGAAGTAATCCAACTCCTCTGTCGTACTGCAACTGATGCGGATGCAACGGTTTTGCGGCGCGGCGAAGGGCATGCGCACAAAGATGCCCCGCGCCACTAGGGCATCCAGCACCGCCTTGGCGAAGGCGCCATCGCCGCCACAGTCGATCGCGACGAAATTGGCTGCGGAGGGCAGGGTGCTCAGCCCGTTCTTTTCAGCGATTTGAGCGATCCTGTCGCGGGCCTCGGCGATCTGGGTCTGAACTTGCATAAGGTAGTCTTGATCCTGCACCGCCGCCAAGGCACCTGCCTGTGCTGCGCGGTTGAGACCAAAGTGATTGCGAACCTTGTGAAAGGCCGTGATCAAGTCGGGCGCTGCAATCGCATAGCCGATCCGCGCTCCGGCGAGGCCATAGGCTTTGGAAAAGGTCCGCATCCGGATCACCCGCGGGTCATCGGCGGAAAGCTGGGGTGCTGTGCCCTCGGGGGCGCATTCGATATAGGCCTCATCCAGCAAAAGCAGGCTGCCTTGGGGCAGATCGTCAAGCGCGCGTGCCAGTGCCGTGCCCTCATGCCAAGTGCCCATCGGATTGTCGGGATTGGCGAGGTAGACGAGCTTGGCGTCAACCTCTGCCGCTTTGGCGAAAAGCGCTGCCGGGTCTTCGTGATCGTCGCGGTAGGACACTTTGTGCAGCACGCCGCCAAAGCCCGCGACATGGTAGTTGAAGGTTGGGTACGCGCCTTCCGAGGTTACCACCGCATCGCCTTCGTCCACCAGCAGACGGACGAGATAGCCCAGCAGCCCGTCGATGCCTTCGCCGACGATGATATTGTCGGGCGTCACGCCATGCAATTCGGCCAATGCCGCGCGCAGTTCCACGCTTTCTGAATCGCCGTATTTCCACATCTCCGTCTCAGCCATGGCTGCGATGGCGCGGGGCGAGGGGCCAAAGACGTTTTCATTGGCACCCAGCCGCGCTTTGAAGGGGCGGCCAAGCGTGCGCTCCTGCGCTTCGGGGCCCACGAAGGGAACGTTGGCGGGCAGGCTTTGGGCGAGGGGGGTAAGGCGTGCATATGTCATGCGCCAAGGTGTAGGGTTGCGCCGTTGAGAGGGCAAGGGTCGCAGCACCTGCCGCCACGTTTTGCTGGTGCTGCGCGATAATCTGCGGTGAACTGCGCCAAACACTCAGGAGAACAGCCATGCCCCGCGTCACCACCCGGATCGAAGACCATATCGCCCATGTAACCCTCACCCGCGCCGACAAGATGAACGCGGTGGATGATGAGATGATCGAAGCGATCATCGCGGCAGGTCAGGAGGTTGCGGCCTCGGATGCCCGGGTGGTGGTGCTGTCGGGCGAGGGCAAAGGGTTTTGCGCGGGCATCGACATCGGCGGGTTGTCAGGGATGGTCGGTAAGGATCCTGAAGCGTTGATCATGCCGCGGACACATGGGGATGGGACGACGAACAAGTGGCAGGAGGTGTCGATGGTCTGGCACCGTTTGGAAATCCCGGTGATCGCGGCGCTTCACGGGGTGGTCTATGGCGCTGGGATGCAATTGGCGCTTGGGGCGGATATTCGGATTGCGGCACCAGAGACCAAGCTCGCGGTGATGGAGATGAAATGGGGCATTGTGCCGGATATGGGAGGCATGGTGTTGCTGCCGCGTTTGGTGCGCTCGGATGTGCTGCGGCGGTTGACCTATACTGGGGCACCTGTGGAGGCCGCGCAGGCGGAGCGCTGGGGACTGGTGACCGAGGTCGCCGATGACCCGCAGGCGGCGGCTTTGGAACTGGCGCGGGTGATTGCCGGGAAGGGGCCGAATGCCGTGCGGGCGGCCAAGCGGTTGATTGGCTATGCGGAATCCGGGGCGTCGGATGCAGATGTACTCTTGTCCGAGTCGCGGGAACAGGCGGCGCTCTTGGGCAAGCCAGAGCAGATGGAGGTGATCGCGGCGGAGTTCGGCAAGCGGCCTGCGGTGTTTAAGTAGGGCTGGGGGCGTTCTGCGCAACAGCCCGGAATCAAGGCCGTAAGGCCGCCGGGCAGCGCCAGACCGCCCGGACGGGCTGGCGCTTTAGCTATTGGAGTGCCGTCCCGGAATCCGATCGTATGCGCGGCAGGGATAAACTGCCCAACTGAAATGTCGTGAGCGCCATCCCGCGGTCTGGCGCTGCCCAGCTCGCGTGACGTTTTTGGCGTGGCAGCTAAACCGCCACGCCCTCAACCTCAGCCCAGTTCGGCCAGACGGTCCAGCGCCGCCTGCAACTGGTCCGCCTCTTCCTGACGCGCGTCCAGATTGGCCTGCGCTTCGGCCACGACCTCTTCCGGTGCAGACGCCGCGAATTTGGGGTTGTTCAAACGCCCCTTCAGCCCGCCAATTTCCTTGCCCAGCTTGTCGAGCGACTTTTGCAAACGCGCCTTCTCGGCGTCGATGTCGATCAACCCGGCCAAGGGCAGGCCGAAGCTGGCCCCCGGTGCCGCGATGGACACGGTGCCTTTGGGGAAACTGTCGGCACGCTCAAGGCTCTCGACCCGCGCGAGGCGTTTGATCATCACCTCGTTGCGATCCCATGCGCCCTGTGCAGCCTCGTCCATCTCTGTCACCAGCATCGGCACCTTCAGCCCGGCGGGCACATGCATCTGCTGACGCGCAGAGCGGATGCTCTCAATGAGGCCGATGACCCAGTTGAGCTCCCGGTCAGCTTCGGCATCCAGCAGATCGGCGGTGGTGTAGGTCGGCCAATCGCTCAGGGCGAGCAGCTGGTCGCGTTTTGCGGTGGTCTGCCACAGTTCTTCGGTGATGAAGGGCATGATCGGGTGCAGCAGCACCAGACATTGCTCTAGCACCCAAGCCATCGTCGCGCGGGTCTCTTCGGCCTCGGGCGCGTCGTCTTGCAAAAGCGGCTTGGAGAGTTCCACATACCAGTCGCAGACCTTGCCCCAGACAAAGGCATAAAGCGCATTGGCCGCGTCGTTGAAGCGGAAGTTGCCAAGCGCCGCGTCGACCTCTTCGCGGATGCGGGCGGTCTCGCCCACGATCCATTTGTTCAGCGTGGCCTGCGGCTGCGGCATCGCGGCGGGCATGCTGTCGAAGACGTTGTTCATCTCCGCAAAGCGGTGCGCGTTCCAAAGCTTGGTGCCGAAATTGCGATAGCCCGCGATGCGCTGGGTGCTGAGCTTCAGGTCACGCCCCATGGCGGCCATCGACGTGAGCGTAAAGCGCACAGCGTCCGCGCCAAAATCGTCGATTAACTCCAGCGGGTCGAGCACGTTGCCCAAGCTTTTCGACATCTTTTTGCCCTTCTCGTCACGCACCAGCGCGTGGACATAGACGGTGTCGAAGGGTTTTTGATCGACCACGGCATATTGCATCATCATCATCCGGGCGACCCAGAAGAAGATGATGTCGAAACCGGTCACGAGCACGGAGGTCGGGAAGTATTTCTCAAGCTCGGCGGTTTGCTCGGGCCAGCCCAGCGTGCCGATGGGCCAGAGGCCGGAGGAGAACCATGTGTCGAGCACGTCGGGGTCGCGGCGCAGGGTTTTGCCGGGGGCCATGGCCTGTGCTTCGGCCTCGGTCGGCGCGCAATACTCATTGCCCTCATCGTCGAACCACACCGGAATCTGATGCCCCCACCACAGCTGGCGCGAGATGCACCATGGCTCGATGTTCTCCAACCAGTGGAAGTACACTTTGCGGTCCTGTTCGGGCAGGATCGTGACTTCGCCAGAGCGCACCGCATCAATGGCGGGCTGCACGATCTTATCGGTGGCGACGAACCACTGGTCGGTCAGCATCGGCTCGATCACCACTTTGGAGCGGTCGCCGAAGGGCTGCATGATCTTCTTGGCCTCGACGAGCGGCACGAGGTTCTCTTCCTCGGTGCGCATCTCGCCGCCTTCGCCGGGCTCGACGGGGGCCTTTTTGGCGGCACGGCCAAGGCGCGGGTCGGTCTCCTCGGTCATCACGGCAAGGCCCTCGGCGGTCACGTCTTCGACCACGCGCTTGCGGGCCTCGAAACGGTCAAGACCGCGGTAGGCGTCGGGGACGAGGTTGATCTCGGTCGCGTCCTCGGGGGCGGGCTCGGAGCCGTCGGCAATGGCCTGCGCGCGGGCGGCGGCCTCGACATAGGGCAACCCGTCGGCACGCATCTGGCCTTGGGTGTCCATCAGGGCATAGAGCGGGATGCCGTTGCGCTTGGCGACGCCGTAGTCGTTGAAGTCATGCGCGCCGGTGATCTTCACCGCACCAGAGCCGAAGTTCTTGTCCGGGTATTCGTCGGTGATGATCGGGATCAGGCGGCGCTGTTCTTTCGGGCCGACCGGGATTTCGCAGAGCTTTCCGACGATTGAGGCGTAACGCTCATCCGATGGATGAACCGCCACCGCGCCGTCGCCGAGCATGGTTTCGGGCCGTGTAGTGGCGATGGAGATATAGTCGCGGGTCTCTTCGAAGAGCGTGTTCCCGTCTTCGTCTTTCTCGACGTAGGTATAGGTCTCGCCCCCGGCCAACGGATATTTAAAGTGCCACATGTGGCCGTCGACTTCGGTGCTTTCGACCTCCAAATCCGAGATCGCGGTCTCGAAATGCGGGTCCCAGTTGACCAGCCGCTTGCCGCGGTAGATCAGCCCCTTGTTGTACATATCCACGAAGACCTTGATCACGGCATCGTGGAAATTGCCCTCTTCACCCTCGGGCGCACCGGGCGCGCCGGACATGGTGAAAGCGTTGCGGGACCAGTCGCAGGAGGCGCCCAGACGGCGCAGCTGGTCGATGATCGTGCCGCCGGATTTCTGCTTCTGCTCCCAGACCTTGGCGGTAAACGCCTCGCGGCCCAACTCGCGGCGGCCGGGCTGGCCGGTGGCGGCCAATTCGCGTTCCACCACCATCTGTGTGGCGATGCCCGCGTGGTCTTGGCCGGGCTGCCAAAGCGTGTCAAAACCCTGCATCCGGTGCCAGCGCACGAGGATGTCCTGCAGCGTGTTGTTGAAGGCATGGCCCATGTGCAGCGAGCCGGTGACATTCGGCGGCGGGATCATCACCGAGAAATGCTCATCCCGTTGTGCGTTTGCGCCGGCCTTGAACGCGCCTTTGGTTTCCCAATCGGCGTAGATGCGGCTTTCGGCCTCAGCGGCGTTGAAGGTCTTTTCGAGTGCCATGGTCAGTGATCCCTTTTGTTGCGCCCCGTTTAGCGGTCTGGCGCGGCGAGGGAAAGACCTATGGCAAAGCGGATTTGGGGCGGGAAGCGGCCTAGCCGCGCCGGTCGATCTTGGTGCTGAGGTGAATGAGGCTCTCACTGCCCTTCACGCCCCGCGTCTCGCCGATACGGTCGAGGGTCTCGTCCAGCTCCTGCGTGGTTTGGGCCGCGATCTGCACCAGCAGGTCAAAACGGCCCGAGGTGGTGTGCACGACCTGCACAGCGGGCAGGCTGCGCAGCCGGGCCAGCACGGCGGGGCCGGCGCGCAATTCGATATTAACCAGCGCTGTGGCATGCAGCGGGGCAAGGGCGGCTTCGCCCAAGCGCAGGGTGTAGCCGGTGATGGCACCGCTGCGCTCCAACCGTTCTAGGCGGGCCTGAACCGTTGTGCGGGCAAGCCCAAGACTGCGGGCCAGATCAGCGACCGGCAGGCGGGCGTTGGATTGAAGTGCCGCGATCAATGCGCGGTCTGTATCGTCAAGTTGCTGTGCCATGTCGTCATTCTGCCGGAGGTTTCTGTCACTTTAGGCTTTTTGACACGATGAATCGACCAAAATTCGCGGTTCACTAGGGAAAAGCAAACAAGAGGCTATCATGCAGCACACCGCCCCCCTTTCAGCCACGCCCGCCGCCTATCTGGCGAAACACAGCCCCGACGCGCCGGTGCTGTTCATCGCCCCTTCGGTGCTGCAAGCCACGGCGCGGCGCTTTCAGGCGGACTTCGACGGGCTCGTGACCTATGCCGTCAAGGCCAATGACCGGCCCGAGGTGCTCTCGAACCTTGTCGCGGCGGGGATCACCACCTTCGATGTGGCTTCCCCGGCCGAGATGGCGGCGGTCCGGGCGGTCTGCCCGCAGGCGGTGCTGCATTACAACAACCCTGTCCGCTCGGCGGCAGAGGTGCGGGCCGGGATCGCGGCGGGCGTCTATAGCTGGTCGATCGACGATATGTCGGAACTGGCCAAGCTGCGCGACGTGCCGCGCGACAATGAAGTTGCGGTGCGATTTGCCTTGCCGGTGAAGGGTGCGGCCTATGATTTCGGGTCCAAATTCGGCGCGGCCCCTGAGCAGGCGGCGGCGCTGCTGCGCGCGGTGGCTGAGATGGGGTTCACCCCGTCAATGTGTTTCCACCCCGGCACGCAGTGCAATGATCCGCAGGCTTGGGTGCAATATGTCCATGCGGCGGCGGATATCCTGCGTGCGGCGGGTGTCTTGATCAAACGGATGAACATCGGCGGTGGTTTTGCCGTGGACCGTGGATTCGACGCGCCCGATCATCGGGCGGTTTTCGCCGCGGTGAAGGCGGCGCTTGCCGAGAGTTTTGGGACGGATGCGCCCTCGCTGCTTTGCGAGCCGGGGCGCGCGATGGTTGCCGATGCCGCCGTGCTGGCGACCCGTATCAAGGGGATGCGCAACGCCGGGCGGACGGTGTTCTTGAACGACGGTATCTATGGCGGTCTGCCCGATCTGCGCGACATGGGCCTGTCTGGGCTGGTGGATGTGGTCGGCCCTGAGGGGGCGCTGCGCCAAGGGGCGCCGACACCGCGCGTGGTCTTTGGCCCCACTTGCGATTCGTTGGATCGCTTGCCCGACGGCCTGCCGCTGCCCGAAGATGCGCAGACGGGGGATTATCTGTTGTTCGGCGGGATGGGGGCTTATTCCATCGCCATGTCTACCGCCTTTAATGGCTATGGGCTGGCGGGCATCACGCTTGTCTCCGACCTTGGGGCTGCGCCCAAGCGCAAGGCGGCCTGAGCCTCTGGACACTGGCGGTTCGCCCGCTACTGTTGCGCTGGAATAGGCAGGGCAGCAGGGGCAGCGTCAGATGGAAAAGTTCGGGAAAAGCCAGCCGGTCAAACGGGTGGAAGACCACCGTTTTCTGATCGGCGATGGCCGCTACGTCGATGACATCGCCCCCCAAGGGGCACTGCACGGTGTCTTTTTCCGCGCGCCGGTGGCGCATGGGGTGATCACCGAACTGGACGTGAGCGATGCCCGGGACGCTGAGGGCGTGCATCTGGTGCTGACCTGTGCCGATCTGGAAACGGCGGGGATGAACATCGCCCTGCCGCATACGGTGGTCGACAACCGCGATGGCAGCAAGGGGGCGGCACCGCTGCGCCCGATGTTGGCGAAAGACCGGGTGCGCTATGTGGGAGAGCCGGTTGCCCTGATCGTGGCCGACACCTTGCAACAGGCGCGTGACGCTGCCGAGTTGATCCTATTCGATGCCGATGATCTGCCCGCCAAGATGGACCTGACCCCCGGCGGCGAGACATTGCACGCTGAAGCGCCCGACAACCGCGCCTTCGACTGGGGCATGGGGGATGAGACCAAGGTTGAGGCGGCATTTGCCAAGGCTGCACAGCGCGTCAAGCTGGAGATCGGCGACAACCGCATCATCGTCAACTCCATGGAGCCGCGCGGCTGCTATGCCGAATGGGCCGATGGCCGGTTGCATGTGGCGCTGGGCGGGCAGGGCGTCTGGGCGCATAAGGGCTTCTTTGTCAAAGCTTTTGGTCTCAGCGAAGATGCCGTGCGCGTGACAAACCCCGATGTCGGCGGTGGTTTCGGTATGAAGGCGATGACCTACCCAGAGTATTTTTGCATCGCTCAAGCCGCGCGGGCGCTGGGCCGCCCGGTGCGCTGGATGTCAGAGCGGACCGAAGCCATGCTCACCGACAATGGCGGGCGCGATCTGGTGTCTTGGGCCGAATTCGCCTTTGACGAAAACCACAAGATCACCGCCTACCGTGTCGACACGCGCTGCAACCTCGGGGCCTATAACAGCCAGTTCGGCCAGCCGATCCAGTCGACGCTGTTCTCTAAGGTTTTGATGGGTGTTTATGACGTGCAAGACACCTATCTGCATGTCGAGGGCTATTACACCAACACCGTGCAGGTCGATGCCTATCGCGGCGCCGGGCGGCCCGAGGCGATCTATGTGCTGGAGCGGTTGATGGACCGCGCAGCCCGGGAGTTGGGCGTCGATCCGTGGGAATTGCGGCGGATCAACTTCATCAAGCCGGATCAGTTTCCCTATACCACCGCCACGGGAGAGCTTTACGACGTGGGCGATTTCGCGCGCCTCCTGACCCGGGCGGCAGAGGAGGCCGACCGTGAGGGGTTCGCGGCCCGCCGTACCGCCGACGCCAAGCGCGGCCTGCTGCGGGGGCAGGGCTTGTGTTACTATATCGAAAGCATTCTCGGCGATCCTTCCGAAGGGGCCAAAGTGGTCTTTGAGGAGGATGGCCACGTGACGATCTATGTCGGCACCCAAAGCAACGGGCAGGGGCATGAGACCGTCTATGCGCAGTTCCTGTCGGACCAGACCGGCATTCCGGCAGAGCGGATCAGCGTCGTGCAGGGGGATAGCGACTTGATCAAAAAGGGCGGTGGCACTGGCGGCTCGCGTTCGGTCACCACGCAGAACACGGCGACCTTGGCCACCGTGGCGAAGATAACCGAGGTGTTCACGGCGTTTTTGGCTGATGAACTGGGCGTTGCGGCCAGCGATATCACCTTTGACGACGAACGCTTCCGCGCCGAGGGGTCGAACGTCAGCCCCACGATGATGGAAGTGGCCGAAATGGCCCGCGCCAAGGGCCGGGATGATCTGCTGTCTCACCACGAACGCGCCAGCCTGCCGGGGCGCAGCTATCCCAACGGGGCGCATGTGGCCGAGGTAGTGATCGACCCTGAAACCGGGGTGGTGACGCTAGATCGCTACACGGTGGTCGATGATTTTGGCAATCTGATCAACCCGATGCTGGCCGAGGGGCAGGTGCATGGCGGGGTAGCCCAAGGCATCGGCCAAGCGGTGCAGGAACGGGTCGTCTATGACGAAGACGGGCAACTGCTGACCGCCACCTTCATGGACTACGCCATGCCCCGCGCCGCCGATCTGCCGATGATCTCGTTCACCTCTGAGCCTGTGCCCTCGACCGCCAATGCCATGGGCATGAAGGGCTGTGGTGAGGCTGGGACTGTGGGCGCGCTCGCGGCGGTATCGAACGCGGTGCAGGATGCGCTTTGGGAACGCGGTGTGCGGCAGGCGGATATGCCTTTCACCCCGCATCGGGTTTGGGAGATGCTGCAAGGTGCCGCAATCGCAGCCGAGTAAAACCCTGTTCCAACGGCTCTTTGGGCGGTTTTGGCGACGGCCTGAAAGCGATTTCGGCCCGCGCCGGGGGGAGGTGACCCATGTCATTATCCTTGATGGGACCATGTCCTCGCTCGACCTGGGGCGCGAGACTAACGCGGGCATTGCCTATGGCCTGTGCCGCGAGATGGGCAGCGCCCTGTCGATCTATTACGAACCCGGTCTGCAATGGCGTGATTGGCGCAGCGCGCGCGATGTGATCATGGGGCGCGGGATCAACCGACAGATCCGCCGCGCCTATGGCTATCTCGCATCGCGCTACCGACCCGGGGACCGGATTTTCCTGATGGGTTATTCGCGTGGCGGCTATGCCGTGCGTTCGCTCGCCGGGGTGATCGACCGTGTGGGCCTTCTGCGTGCCGAGGTCGCGACAGAGCGTAACATCCGCGATGTCTACCGTCATTACGAGGCGCAACATCTGAGCAAGGCGGGCGAACTCTTTGCGCGGGCCAACTGCCACCCTGAGGTAGAGATCGAGGCGATCGGCGTTTGGGATACGGTCAAATCGCTGGGTCTGAACGCGCCTCTGTTCTGGCGGTTCTCGCAGCCACTGCACATGTTCCACAACCACGATCTAAGCCGCAATGTGAAGAACGGCTTTCAGGCGCTGGCGCTGAACGAAACCCGCGTCGCCTATGCCCCGGTGATGTGGACCACGCCAGAGGGCTATGCCGGGCGGCTCGAGCAGGTTTGGTTTCCGGGCACCCACGGCGATGTCGGCGGGCAGTTGGGCGGTGATGAGGCGGCGCGACCCTTGGCCAATATCCCACTGGTCTGGCTGTTGTCGCGGATGGAAGAAAGCGGTCTGCCGCTGCCCGACGGCTGGACCACACGCTTTGATCAAGACCCCGCTGCACCCTCCATCGGGCGCTGGCGCGGCTATGGCAAAATGCTTGTGACCCGCCGCCGCCGGGTGGTGGGGGCCGACCCGTCAGAGCGGCTACACGAAAGCGTGGATCAGCGCCGCGCAGAGGCCGCGCCACAGCCGGGGCTTCTGGCGCGGATGCAGGGGGTGATTTCCAGCCTTTAGCTGCCCTCGCGGTCCGAGGGGTGATTGATGCCGTCGCTATAGGGCAGCGGCTCCATCTCCCATGGCAAGGCCCCTTCGATCGCGCCAAGGTTCACGCCGCATTCATCGGGGTTCGAGCGGCGGCGGTGGTGGGTATAGATGCCGCAGGTCTTGCAGAAGTAGTGCTGCGCCGTATGGGTGCCCCAAGTGTAAAGCGTGAGGTTCTCGGCGCCTTTCAACACGGTCACAGTCTCGGCCAGTGCCGTCACCGTAGCGGCGGCACGGCGGCGACAGAACGTACAGGTGCAGCGCGAGGCCGAGGCCAGACCGCGCGGAAACAGCGCTTCGATCACCACGGCCCCACAGTGGCAAGAGGCGCGGCGGGTTACTGAGGTTTCGGTCATTTGCGTCTCACTTTCGGAATGCGACTTTCGCTGAGGTCATAGTCAGCAGCGGCATGGGGCGGATGGCCATGGGTCTGTCGCCAAAAGGCAAAACCGCCCCGGCGTAGCCAAAGCGGGAGGGTCAGAACCAGCCCCGCGATAAACCCGCCTGCATGGGCCCAATAGGCCACGCCGCCGGTGCCCGGTGTGGCGCCGATGCCGCCAATGAACTGCATGCCGAACCACAGGCCCAGCATGATCCACGCCGGGATCGCGAAGATGCGGAAAAACACGATAAGGATTACCAGTATGTCGACCTTGGCGCGGGGGAACAGCAGCAGATAGCCCCCCATAACCCCCGCAATCGCGCCCGAGGCGCCGACCATGGGCACCCACGAGAGCGGCTCTGTCATGACTTGGCCCAGACCCGCCGCGATACCGCAGGCAAGGTAGAACAGCAGGTAGCGCCCGTGGCCCATCTCATCCTCGACATTGTCGCCGAAGATCCACAGAAACAGCATGTTACCGGCCAGATGCATCCAGCCGCCATGCAGAAATTGCGAAGTGATGAGGCCGAAATATCCCTCCCCGTGGGTCAACCGCGCGGGCAGCAAGGCATAGGTGTAATAGAACTCCCCTAAGGCACGCTCGTCCGCCATCAGCGACAGATAGGACAGGAACACCCCGATGTTCACCGCCATCAGCGCATAGGTGACATAGGGCGTGCGGCCCGAGGGGTTATGATCGCGGATCGGGAACATGCGGGCCAGCCTTTGCCAAGTCTTGCACCGCGTCAAGCGGCGGAGGGATTAGCGCAGTTAGCTGCGCCCGCCGGGGCATCTGTCAAGCAGTGCCGAGCAAATCCCGCGCAATTCGCTCGAAAATACCCGCGCCGATGGGGATCAGATCATCGGGAAAGTCGTAATCGGGATTGTGCAGCGCGGCGTAGCCCTCTCCGGGGCCGAGGCAGAGCATTGCCGCCTTGGCGTCCCGTCCGAACAGGCCGAAATCCTCAGAAGCGCGCATCGGCAAGTTTCTCTGCCCATGCGACACGCCAAGTGCGTCCATCGCTGCGGCGGCAATGGCATAGGCTTCGGGGTCATTGATAGAGGCGGCGAAATGGTCGGATTCCGCGAATTCCGCTGTCAGCCCGTGGGTCTCGGCGGCGCGGGCGACTTCGGCGCGCAGGGCCTCTTCGATCTCGGCTAGAGCGTCGTCGCGGGTGCTGCGCAGGGTGGCGTAGAGCACCGCTTCGCCCGGGGCCACGCCAAAGGTCGGCTCGCCCATGCGCAGGTGGGTGAGGGTGACAAGGCGAAAGCCATCGTCGAGCGCCCCGCCGGGGCCGAGCGCTTGTAGCGTCGGGATCAACTCGGCCAGTGCCGGGGCGGGGGAGGTGCCATCTTCGGGGCTGGCGGCATGGGCGGTCTTGCCGCTGAGGGTCAGGGCGATGCCCTTGGAGGCGCAATTGATCAGAGCGGGGGCTGTATCCACATGGCCAAAGGGGCGGCCCGGTTCGACATGGATAGCAAAGGCATAATCGGCGGCGATCTCGGCGTAGGCCGGGTCGTCCACCACGGCGCGTGCGCCGCTGCCGTCTTCTTCGGCGGGTTGAAACATCAGCACGACGCGGCCGTGTGCCACGGGTTGCCGCGCGACCAATCGCCCAAGCGCCAGCAGCATGGTCATATGGCCATCGTGCCCGCAGACATGGCTTTTGCCCGGCACTTTCGAGACCCACGGAATGTCGTGCTCTTCGGGGATCGGCAGGGCGTCGAGCTCAGCGCGGAAGAGGACCGTGGGCCCGGGCGTGCCGCTCTCGAAAACAGCAGCGACGCCATGCCCGCCCAAACCCGTCAGGATGCAGGTGGGGCTGAGTTTCTCTAATTCCGCCGCGATGGTCCGGGCGGTCTCAATCTCTTCGCCCGAGACCTCGGGATATTGGTGGAGCGCCCTGCGAAACTGCGTCAGGTCTTGGATGTCGCTGTTCGTCAGCATGGCGCTCCTCTGATTTCTGTCTTAGGCCATCATACCCAAGAGCTGTGCATTGCCGCCAGAGGCAGTGGTGTCAACACAGACGTGACGCTCGGCCCTAACACGCGCGGTGTCGGGCAGGCCGCGCAGCAGTGGGATGATTGCGCCGTTGCGGGCCGCGAGCGCTTGATCGATCTGCCGTGCGGTGGTGTCATCACCCCACCAGAGCACGCCGCCATAGGCTGGGCCGGTGGTCAGCGCATCGGGGTTGATCTGGCCCGAGGCCGTGACCGCGACACCGCCGAGCGCCCGCACGGCCTTGGCCTGCGCGGCCGCTGTTTCTGCCCCCGGTCCCATGCACAAAAGCGCGGGACGCGACAAGGTCGAGAGGCGGTTGCTCTCGCCGGTCGGTCCGGGCATCGATTGGGTTTCCAGCACGGTTGGCTGATGCGCGGGCAGGGCGGGGAGCTTGGTCTCTGCGCTGTCCCATGTGCCAGCAGCGTCCTGATGGTCAGGTGCCGAGAAACGCGGCAGGTAATTCGGTCCGCCCGCCTTTGGTCCGGTGCCCGAAAGCCCCTCGCCGCCAAAGGGTTGGCTGCCTACGATGGCGCCGATTTGGTTGCGGTTAACGTAGATGTTGCCCGCCTCGATCCTTTCCGAGACATGCTGCACCCGGTCGTCGATCCGGGTGTGCAGACCAAAGGTGAGCCCATAGCCGGTGGCATTGATCGCGTCGATTACGGCGTCGAGTTCATGGCTTTTGAAGGTCGCCACATGCAGAACGGGGCCGAAAATCTCGCGTTTCATCTCGCTGATGCTGCCCACCCGCAGGATCGCCGGGCCGACGAAAGTGCCACCCTTGGGGGCCGTCATCTCGGCGATCAGCCGCCCCTCGGCGCGGGCCGCTTCGATATGATCCACGATTGTCTTGCGGGCCTGCGCGTCGATCACCGGGCCGACATCGGTCGACAGGTGCCACGGATCGCCCATGTTGAGCGCCTGCATGGCCCCCGTCAGCATGCGGATCAGGTCTTCGGCGATGTCCTCTTGCACATAGAGGCAGCGCACGGCGGAACAGCGTTGGCCGGCCGATTGGAAGGCGCTTTCGACGATGGCCTGCACGACCTGCTCGGGCAGGGCGGTGCTGTCGACGATCATCGCGTTGAGGCCACCGGTCTCGGCAATCAATGGGGTGCCGGGGGCGCAGTGTTCGGCCATATTGGCGCGGATGCGCAGGGCAGTGGCAGTGGAGCCGGTGAAGGCCACCCCGTTGATGCGAGCATCGCCGGTCAGCGCCGCGCCGACCTTGCCGCCGCCGGGCAGGAGTTGCAGGGCAGAGCGTGGCACGCCCGCCTCATGCAGCACTTCGACGGCGAGTTTGGCGATCAGCGGCGTTTGCTCAGCCGGTTTGGCCAGCACGGCATTGCCAGCCGCCAGCGCCGCTGTGACCTGCCCGCAGAAGATCGCCAGCGGGAAGTTCCACGGAGAGATGCAGGTGAAGATGCCCGCAGGCGGCGTGTTGGTCGCTTGGCCCGCGTAGTAGCGCAGGAAGTCCACCGCCTCGCGCAACTCGGCCACGCAGTCGGGCAGACCTTTGCCAGCTTCGCGGGCGAGGATGGCGAAGATCTCGCCGTAGCGTTCCTCAAGCATATCGGCTGCGCGGAGCAGGCTGGCGCGGCGGGTGTCGAGTGGCGCATCCCAAGCGGCGGCGTTGTCCAGCGCCGTGGCGACATCGGCCTCGGAGGCAGGCTGCACCGTGCCGGGGGAAGTGCCGCCGGTCGGGTTGCTGACAGTCTCTTCGGCCTCGGGGTTGACGTCGCCTGCAAGGATCGGCGCGGCGGTCCATGAGGCATCCGCAAAGGGGGCGCGAGCCTCTTCGATGGCTGCAAGGGTCGGGCTATGGGCCAGATCGAAGCCCTTGGCATTGGCGCGCTGCGGCTGGAAAACGTCCGGGCCTTTCGGGATCGTCGGTGCGTTGTCCTGCAATTGGTCGAAAGGATCGGCGGCCACGACTTCGGGCGGCACGTTCTCATCGACGATCTGGTTCACGAAGCTGGAGTTCGCGCCATTCTCAAGCAAACGCCGCACCAGATAGGCCAGCAGATCGCGGTGCGCGCCCACGGGGGCGTAGATGCGGCAGCGGGTGCCGTGTTTCTCCATCACGATGTCATGCAGGGTCTCGCCCATGCCGTGCAGGCGTTGGAACTCATAGGCCTCGGGGTCGTCGGCCATATGCAGCACGGCGGCGACGGTATGGGCGTTGTGCGTGGCAAACTGCGGGTAGATGCGGTCGGTCATGTTCAGCAGTTTGCGGGCGTTGGCGATATAGCTCACATCGGTGGCGGCCTTGCGGGTGAAAACCGGGAAGCCGTCGATGCCCTCGACCTGCGCGCGCTTGATCTCGGTGTCCCAATAGGCGCCTTTCACCAGACGGACCATGATGCGCCGATCATGGCGGGTGGCCATGTCGTAGAGCGTGTCAATTACCGTGCCCGCGCGGGGGCCATAGGCCTGTACCACGACGCCGAAACCGTCCCATCCGGCCAAGGCTGGCTCGCCCATCACGGTGTCGATGACTTCGAGCGACAGCGCCAGACGGTCGGCTTCTTCGGCGTCGATGTTAAGGCCCATGCCCGCAGATTTCGCCAGCAGCGCCAGCGCCCGCAGACGCGGCACCAGATCGCGCATCACCGCCTTTTCCTGCGCCAATTCATAGCGCGGGTGCAGGGCCGAGAGCTTGACCGAAATGCCCGGGTTTTTGCGGATATCGTCATGGGTGCATGCGTCGGCAATGGCCGAGATCGCGCGCGAATAGCTTAGATGATAGCGCTTGGCATCCGCCTCGGTCCGGGCCGCTTCGCCCAGCATGTCATAGCTATAGGTGAAGCCCTTTTTTTCCATTCCCCTGGCGCGTTTCATCGCCGCCTGAATGTCTTCGCCCAGAACGAACTGGCGGCCCATCTCGCGCATGGCGCGGCTGACGGCGGTACGGATCACCGGCTCACCCAGACGCTTGATCGCCGCGCGCAGGTGGCGCACCGGGCCGGGCTGGTCGTCATCTAGGACACGACCCGTCAGCATCAGCGCCCATGTGGAGGCGTTCACGAGGCTGGAGGTCGAATGGCCCATGTGGCGGCCCCAATCGGAGGGGGCGATTTTGTCTTCGATCAGCGCATCAATCGTATCGGCGTCTGGCACCCGCAGCAGCGCCTCGGCCAAACACATCAGCGCCACGCCTTCGTCCGTGCTGAGACCGTATTCGGCGAGGAAGACTTCCATCATGCCGGGAGCCGAGGTGCCGCGAATGTCACGAACAAGGCCCGCTGCATCGGCGGTGATCTGGGCGCGATCTTCGGCAGAGAGATCGGCCTGCGCCTTGAGCTCGGTCAGCAGCGCATCCGGGTCGGCATAGGTGCGCGCGTCGATGGTTTGGCGAAGGGCGGGGGCGTGATCGAGGGGCATGGCAAGCTCCAGTTGATGTTTGACCCAGAATACCCGATGATCGGCGGGATATTCGACTGAAGGTAGGCCATACATCAGTCGATCAGACTGAACTATGGGGCAATGACATGGCGAATGAACTTTTCGATCTGGACCGGTTCGACAGTGCGATTCTATCGGTGTTGGCCGAGGATGGCCGCATCAGCATCACCGACCTTGCCCGCCGCATCGGCCTATCGAAATCACCCACCCAAGCGCGCCTGCGCCGGTTGGAGGAAAGCGGCGTGATCCTCGGGTACCGCGCGCTTTTGGATCCGATCCGGTTGGGGCTCGACCATGTGGCCTTTGTCGAGGTCCGGTTGAACGACACGCGCGAGGCGGCACTGCGGGCCTTCAACGTCGCCGTCGCCAAGGTGCCAGAGATCGAACAGGCGCATATGATCGCCAGCCATTTCGACTACCTGATCAAGATTCGCACGCGGAACATGTCGGAATATCGGCGCTTTCTGGGGGAGGTCATCTCTACCCTGCCGCATGTGGCCAGCACCTCGACCTATGTGGCAATGGAGGCAGTGAAAGAAACCATGCTGGCCGATACGGCATAAACCGTGGGCCGGGGCATTCCCCCATTTACACCGCCCACGCGATGCTTATTGTGCGCCCCGATGCGGGCGTGATGGAATGGTAGACATACCAGACTTAAAATCTGTTGGGGCGTAGCCCCGTGTGGGTTCGAGTCCCACCGCCCGCACCATTGTTTCAAAGACTTAGCTTGCTTGGGCCAGCGTCGCAGGTTCCGCCATCTGCGTGGCGCCGGGGATGAAGACGTTAAAGATCGTACCCTGGCCAAGGGTGCTTTTGACCGTGATGTCGCCGCCATGCGCAAGCGCCAGTTTCTTGCAGATCGCCAGCCCCAGACCTGTGCCGCCTTCGGCGCGGTCGTCGGCGTCTTCGATCTGGGTGAAGGCTTCGAAGATGCGGTCGAAGTCCTGCGCGGCGATGCCGACGCCGTTGTCTTCGACCTCAAAAACGAACCCGCCTGCATGCGGGCGGGCGCGTAGGTGGATGTCGCGCGCCTTGGAGAATTTCAGCGCATTGCCGACGATATGGCCGAGCAGCTGCAGGCTGCGGCGGCGGTCGGCGGTAACGGTGAGCGGGGGGGTGTCGATATGCAGCCTGGCCGTCTTGTCATGCGCCGCCCCATGGTGCTGCTCGACCACTTCCTCCAATAACATGCGCGTATCAAAGGGGGTTTTGTCCAGCGCGAGGTCGTTCAACTCCATATTCGTGTAATCGAGGATGTCGTTGATAATGGTCAGCAATTGCCCGCCCGCAAATTTGATGCGCTGACCGTAGAGTTCCGCCTGATCGCCCATCTTGGTGAAATGCTCTGATGCCGGTTTCTCCTCCGGTTCGAGCTTGGCAAGGTTGTGACGCTTGAGTTCCGACAGGAAGCTGGCGTAGCCGATGACGATGGTCAGCGGGGTGCGCAATTCGTGGCTGAGAACGCTCATAAATTCCGATTTCGCGCGGCTGGCGCTTTCGGCGGCATCGCGGGCCTGACGCAGTTCCTCGACGCTTTCGTTGCGGGTCCGGTTTTCAACCACATAGCTGAAAAGCGCGGCCAGCGCGATGATGGCGGCGGTTCCGGCGATGATCAGCGCGATGAGCCGGTATTCGACAGGATTGGCATAGAGAGGCTGCGCGGCGAGCGGCGTCACCTGAAAGGCGGCCATCCCGGTGAAATGCAATAGGATAATGGCCAAGGCCAAGAGCCCCGTCATCCACAACACGCTGCCCTTTCCACCACGGCCGGCGGCCCAGAGCGCAAGGGTAGCGAGGGTTACCGCAATGATCACAGAGGCCGCCAGATAGCCCATGTCCCATTGGATGGTGCCCTGCACACGATAGGCGATCATGCCGGTGTAATGCATGGCCGAGATTGCCAAGCCGAAGATCGTCCCCCCCAAAACCGTGGCGCGGCGCGATTTTAACAGACCCGCGATGACGACACCCAAGATCGATCCAACGATGGCGATAATCAGGGACAGGAAAGTCAGGGAGAAATGGAAGGTTGCTGGCGCGTCGAGCTGATAGGCAAGGATCGCGATGAAATGGGTGCACCAGACCGTGACCCCGGCGGTCATCGCGGTCAAATAGCACCAGATCATTGCCTGTGCGCGCGGCTGCTCAAGCACATGCTGATAAAGCCGCGACACCACCCAGCTGCCAAAGATACAAAGCAGCGCCGCCAGCAGCACGAGTCCGAGGTCGTGATCATGATGAATACTGTGGGCGACCCGGAACATCTTAATCCTATCAAATACTAAGATTTAGTTAATTGCTGGCCGAATAGGGCTAAAATAAGGCCCCCGCAAGTTCACACTGTGCTTCTGTTTTAACCCGCTCTTAAGGGCATGGCGTTAAGTCTCAGCTATGATCGGTATTGCGTCGGGCTGAGGAAAAGGCGGGGGTATGGTAGATTTAAACGAGCGGGTGAAACCATCTAACCCTTTGCGTCAATTTGTTTTTCGGCTGCGGCGCCGCGTTGGGCAGCTGACTGGGCGGGCGCGGCAGCGTCGTGCGTTTGGACGAGGAAGGCAGTGCGAAAACAGGCAGGTTTTCCGCAAGGACTCGGCTGGTTCAGAGGGGCCGCTTACCTTGGGGCAATTCCCGCTTATCTCCATCGTTTTCGCGGCAGAGCGGCGCATGTTTAGGCACAACCAAGATGGCGTCACAGGCGGGGCGGCGCCCAAGGCGCGGCGCTGCGGGGGGCTTTTCCCCACTTTCTGTCACGCGGCGCTGACGGGGGCTGAAGGTGCGCGCATCCTTTCCAACGTCAACGTCGATATGGCTGAGATCGAAGTGGACTTCGCGTCGGACGGGCGCGTCCGCCACGCGAATGAGGCGGCCTGCGGCGTGACCTACGGGCTGGGGGATTGTCTGAACGGGCAGCATATCTACGATCTTTTTGGCCCAAGGATTTGCGATGGGGCTGAGATCCGCAAACTTTGGACGCAGGTCCTGCGGGGGCAGTGTCCGCAGGGGCGTTTTCAGATGCATCCGGGAGAGGACACAGCCCGGATCGTCGACGGACAGTTCAGCGCGGCGTGCGGCCCTGATGGGCGGGTTCAAACCATCCGGTTTCGGGGCGTGGAAGCCGCGGCGAACGATGTGGGACCGGTGCGCGCGTTGGGGAAGGGGGCTTCGCGGCGCGCCATGGGCAGCTAGCCGCGAATGCCCATCAGCGCATAAAGAAACAGCGGCGACTTACGCGGCGCCGCTGATCTGTCGGTTTCTATCAATCCCGCTTGCCGGCGAAGCGTTTGGCCCAGCTTTCGCGGTCCTCATCGCTGATCTTGGCAAAAAGCACCTCGGGCACGTCAAAGCCATGACCGGGGGCGAGTTTGCCCAAGGCCGCTGGCACATCATCGGGCCAAGGCATGTCTTCGACCTTCATCGCCTCGAGCATCGAGGCCGAAGCCGCAGGGATGAATGGGGCCGATAGCACCGCATAGAGCGGGATCAGGTTCAGCGCCAGCCGCACCTGCGCCGCCGCTTTGTCGGGGTCCGTCTTGAAGGTGGTCCAGGGCGCTTGGGCCTGCAGGTATTCGTTGCCTGCCGCCCAGATACCGCGCAGTTCGGCGGCGGATTTGCGGACTTCCATCGCCTCCATCAGCGTCTCGTAACGCGCGACGCGGGCGGTGATGTCTTCGATCAAGGCGTGCTCCGCCGCACCGTATTCCCCGGCCTCCGGCACGGCTTCGCCGAATTTGGAGCGGCAGAATTTGGTGATGCGGCTGACGAAGTTGCCCAGCACGTCTGCCAAATCTTTGTTCACCGAGGCTTGGAAGTTTTCCCATGTAAATTCGGCATCCGAAGTCTCGGGCGCGTGGCTGAGCAGCCACCAGCGCCAATAATCCGCGGGCAGGATCTCCAACGCCTGATCCATGAAGACCCCGCGCCCGCGCGAGGTGGAGAACTGGCCGCCGTCGTAATTCAAGTAGTTGAAGGATTTAATGTAATCCACCAACTTCCACGGCTCGCCCGAGCCCTTGATCGTGGCCGGAAAGCTGAGCGTGTGGAAGGGCACGTTGTCCTTGCCCATGAACTGGGTATAGCGCACGTCGTCGGCGCCCTTGTCGGTGCGCCACCAGCTTTCCCAGTCCGACCCTTTGCCCTCATCGACCCATTCTTGCGCGCAGGCGATATATTCGATCGGCGCGTCGAACCAGACGTAGAAAACCTTGCCCTCCATGCCCGGCCAATCCTGATCGCCGCGCTTCACCGGAACGCCCCAGCTCAGGTCGCGGGTGATGCCACGGTCTTGCAGACCATCGCCGTCATGAAGCCATTTCTTGGCGATGGAGGTGGTCAGCACGGGCCAATCGGTCTTGGAATTGATCCAGTCGTCCAGCTCATCCTTCAGCTTGCTCTGGCGCAGGAACAGATGCTTGGTCTCGCGCATCTCCAGATCGGTCGCGCCTGAAATGGTGGAGCGCGGGTTTATCAGGTCTTCGGGGTCGAGCTGCTTGGTGCAGTTGTCACATTGATCGCCGCGCGCGTCCTCAAACCCGCAGTTGGGGCAGGTGCCTTCGACATAGCGGTCGGGCAAGAAGCGGCCATCGGTGGGGGAATAAATCTGGCGCTGCGAGACTTCCTCGATCAGCCCTTGATCCGCCAGCGCGCCCGCGAAATGCTGTGTCAGCTTGCGGTTTTGCGGGCTGGAAGAACGGCCAAAGTGGTCGAACGACAGGCCAAAGCCTTCGGCGATGCGGGCCTGCACGGCATACATCTCGGCGCAATATTCCTCGACCGGCTTGCCCGCTTTGGCGGCGGCAAGTTCGGCAGGGGTGCCGTGTTCGTCGGTGGCGCAGAGGAACAGAACCTCCTGCCCCCGGCCACGCTGGTAGCGCGCATAGAGGTCCGCAGGCAGTTGGCTGCCCACAAGGTTACCCAGATGTTTGATCCCGTTGATATAGGGGATGGCGGAGGTGATGAGGTGGCGTGTCATATCAATATTCCCGGTGCTTGGCGCAGCCTTATCGCAAGGGCTGCGCTGTTGCCAGCAAAAGACGGGATTGGCTAGTCGCGGTCTCGGGTGCGGCCCAAGAGCCGTCCGATGAGGAAGGTGGTGCGCGGGGCATAGACGTAGGGCGTGCGGTCGGTCCGTGTGGGGCGGGCGCGCATCCGGGCAAGGCCAAAGACCACCAAAACCCCATGCGCCGCTGCGATCATCGCGAACAACGCCGATGCACCGAAGCCTTCGATCAGCACAGAGGCTAGGTAGGGCGCGCCGATGGCGCCCACTGCGAAAAAGAACATCAAGGCGGCAGACAGTTCGACACGCTCGTCAGAGCTTGCGAAGTCATGGGCGTGGGCGGCAGAGACGGAATAGATCGGGAATGTCGTGGCCCCGAAGAGCCCTGCCGAAAGCATGATCCCCGCCGTGCCATATCCCGCGCCCATCACCGTGACAGCACAGCCGCCCATCGCAGCGACCGACAGCCAGATCAAAACCCAGCGGCGGTCGTATTTATCGGCCAGCATCCCCATCGGATATTGCGCCAGCGCGCCGCCCAGCACGAAGGCGGCGAGGAACCATGCGATCTGTGTGGCGCTAAGCCCCACCTCTTGCCCGTAGATCGGCCCGACCATCCGGAACGACGCGCTTGAGACCGCCGCCACCACAACACCCGCCGCCGCCAAGGGCGAGCGGTCAAAGGCGAGGCGCGGGCGCAGCCTTGGTTGGTTGGGCGTCTCGGGTGGGCGGACTTTGGTCAGCGTCAGGGGCAACAGTGCGGCACAGCAGCCTATGGCGAGCAGATTATACGAGACATATGACGCCGGGGCGAGCACGCCGACGATCAGTTGTGCGGCGAGCGAACCGCTCATGTCGACCACCCGGTAAACCCCCATGGTGCGCCCGCGCGTCTCATTGGTGACCTTGGCCTGCATCCACGCCTCGATCACCGTATAGCAGCCCGCCACGCACATGCCTGAAGCCACCCGCATCAGCCCCCATGCGTAGGGGTCCACTACCATCATATGCGCCATCAACCCGATCGACCCGGCGGCGGTGAAGGCGGCAAAGGCCCGGCTGTGGCCGACGCTGCCCATCAAACGCGGTGCCCACCAGCAGCCGATGAAAAACCCCAGAAAATGCGCCGAGCCGAGCATACCGATTTCCTGCCGCGAGAAATCAAGCTGTAGGCCTGAAAGCACGTCGAGCGGCCCCACACCCCCGGTGGAGAGTTGCAAAAGGATGACCGAGAAAAAGAGGGCGGCGAAGGAAATGAGCAGGCGCATGAGGGCACATTGCGTCCATTGCTGCCCGAACGGAAGCGCGAATGCGCCGGGTCCGCATTTTTGCCGGGACCGTGGGATTGGCGCTTGGCAATTGCCCTTGCGAAGGCCGGGCAGGCGGCTAGGTTGCGGGCAAATCACAAGCGAGGACCACAAGATGAAGATGAACAAGCTCGGCTCAAGCGATATCGAGGTCTCGCATTTCTGTCTGGGCTCCATGACATGGGGCACCCAGAACACCGCCGAAGAGGGCCACGCGCAGATCGACCGCGCGCTCGACGCCGGGATCAACTTCATCGACACGGCCGAGATGTATCCCGTGAACCCGATCAGCGCCGAGACGATTGGCCGGACGGAAGAGATCATCGGCCAGTGGTTTGCCCGCGACAACCGCCGCGATGATGTGGTCTTGGCCAGCAAACATTCCGGCGAGGGGATGCAACACGCCCGCAATGGTGCTCCGATTTCATCCGACACGATCCCCGGTGCCATCGAAGGGTCGCTGAAGCGGTTGCAGACGGATTACATCGACCTTTACCAATTTCACTGGCCGAACCGGGGCAGCTATATGTTCCGCAAGAATTGGACCTTTGACCCGTCCGGTCAGAACCGGGCCGAGACCATTGCTCATATGGAAGACGCCCTCGGCGCGCTCCAGCGCGAGGTCGAGCGCGGCACGATCCGCGCCTTTGGTTTGAGCAACGAAAGCGCTTGGGGGCTGACGCAATGGGCTGCCGTGGCCGAGCGTTCGGGCGGGCCGCGCCCGATCTCGGTGCAGAACGAATATTCGCTGATGTGCCGTTTGGCCGATACCGATGTGTCGGAAACATGTGTGAACGAACAGATCGACATGCTGTCTTTCTCACCCCTCGCCGCAGGGTTGCTGACCGGGAAATATCAGGGTGGCGAAGTGCCCGCCGGATCACGCCTCTCTCTGAACGAAGATTTGGGCGGTCGCGTCACACCCCGCGCCTTTGAGGCGGTTGCCGCCTACCTTGACGTGGCGCAGAAACATGGGCTCGACCCGGTGCAGATGGCGCTGGCATGGTGCGCGACGCGGCCCTTCATGGGCTCGGTGATCTTTGGCGCGACGAGCCTCAAGCAGCTTGATGTGGCGCTTGGCGGGGCCGACGTGACGCTGAGCGATGAGGTGATGGCCGACCTTGATGCGGCGCATAAATCCCATCCGATGCCCTATTGATGGGCCGTTTCGCATCCTATGGGGCGCACCGTGTCGCTGTGCTTATGCTGCTCGGCGCTCTGGTGGCCTGCAACCGCAGCGAACCGCCCCCCGTGCAGACCGGTTTTCGCAATGCCGAGGCGCTGATCGGGGCCACCAGCCGCTATGACGCGGCGCAGTTTGGCGGCGATTGGCAGGTCCGGGCGGCCTTTCCCAATGATGCCAATCTGCGCGCAGTGACCTTTGCGCCGCAGGGGCCAACGCTGATCGAGCACCGCCAATCCTGTAATGCGGCTGGGGTCTGCACCGACCGCCGTGATCTTTGGGCGCTGAGCGAAGAGGGCCCGGCGCGCTATACCATGCGCGCCGCCGTGGGTGGGGCCGAGCGCGCATTCTGGGTGCTTTGGGTCGATGAGGGGTTCCGCACCGCCGTCATCGGCAGCCCCGAAGGGGGGTACGGCTGGATTCTTGACCGTCAGGCGACAGGGGGCGAAGACCGGATCACCGCGGCGCAAGAGATTTTAGATTTCAACGGCTACGACCTCAGCGCCTTGCAAATGAGGCGCTGACCGCGCTGACGCTGGCGCTGCTGCCCGGCTTCGGCCTATAGGCTTTTATGGACAGTATTTTCGCCCCCGATCTGTGGGTCCTCGTCACCCTTGCCGCCGCCACGTTTCAAACCGGGCGATTCATGCTGCAAAAGCATTTGGCGACCGATACGCTGTCGGCGGGCGGGGCGACGTTTTCGCGGTTTCTCTACTCCGCGCCCTTCATCGCGCTGCTGCTGCCGCTCTATCTGGGCCTTAGCGGGCAGGCGCTGCCGGCGCTAGGGCCGGGGTTCTGGCTGTACGGAGCCATGGGCGGCACGGCGCAGATCATGGCGACGGTCTGTGTGGTGCTGCTGTTCAAGCAACGCAATTTTGCCGTCGGCATCACCTTTAAGAAGACCGAAGTGATCCAGACCGTGCTGATGGGTTGGATCGTGCTGGGCGAAGGTGTCTCGGGCGCGGGGTTTTCCGCCATTGCGCTTGGCGTGGTGGGGCTGCTGCTTCTGTCCGGCGGGGCCGAGGCCAAGGGGCTGCGGTTGGCCGATCTGCGCAACCGCGCGGCGGGGCTGGGGATTGCTTCGGGGTTTTTGTTCGCCATTTCGGCGGTCTGCTATCGCGGCGCGTCGCTGGCCGTGGTCTCTGACGATCCGCTGCTGCGTGCGGGCGTGACGCTGGCAGCGGTGGTGCTGATGCAGACGCTGATCATGGCTGTCTGGCTGCGGCTGCGCGAACCGGGACAGATGCGCCGGGTTTGGGCGGCGCGGCGGGTGGCGGTCTGGATTGGGCTGACCTCGATGGGTGGCTCGCTGTGCTGGTTCATCGCCTTCACCCTGCAAAACGCGGCCTATGTGAAGGCTTTGGGGCAGGTGGAGTTGATGCTGAGCATCGCCGCCTCAACTCTGTTTTTCCGCGAAAGGATCTCGCGCCGGGAATGGGCGGGGATGGCCGTGCTGGCGCTGTCGATCCTGGCGCTGGTGCTGGCGACTTAGCCCGTCATCGGGCGGCCATGCAGACGCAGGAACAGGCTCTCTTCGTCGTTGTTTTTGAAAAACGGGACCGAGGCGGGCGGATTGGTATCGCGTGCGCGGGCGGCGACTTCGGCCAGCACGACCTCGGTGATGAAGGGCATGTCAAACGACCGCGCCCGGCTGAGCGGCACCCATTGCAGATGCGAAAGCTCATCACAGGCGGCATCGAAATCATCCGGATCGCTGGCGATGTCTTCGGCGTCGACCAAAAAGAACCGCGCATCAAAGCGGCGCGGACGGCCCGGAGGCGTCAGCGCGCGAAACACGAATTGCAGGGCAGAGGCGTCGGGCAAGTGCCCCGTAGCGGCAAAGGTCTGCCAATCGGCGGGCACGTCGCCCTCCCACGCGCCCTTGCGGCCCAGCACCAGACCGGTCTCTTCCCACAACTCACGAATGGCGGCGACGGCGATGGCATGGGCCAAGGACGGTTCGGCGTCATCGCAAAGCCTGCCGTGACAGAGCGCGTTCACCGGCGCGGCCAGCGGCACCTGCGCATCGGTCGCATCGACTGCACCGCCGGGAAAAACGAATTTATTGGGCATGAATGCCGCCTTGGCCCCACGTTGCCCCATCAGGATATGCGGTGTCACATGGCGGTCGCGCAGCACGATCACTGTGGCGGCGTTGCGGATTTTGGTCTTGTCGATGGTCATGCGGCGATGCTCCGGCGGTCAGGGGCCGAAGGGCGGGCCGCGCTAGGTGGTGCCGCCGAAGCCGCCCATCCTTTTGGCCCATTGAAAGCCGATCATGGCCCCCTTCAGTCTGGGCAGAAGGTAGAGGGACAGCGCCGTGCAGCCAACCGCAAAAATGGTGAACAGGGTCAAAGGCTCGGGCCGCCAGACCACAAAGGCGATGTGCAGCCCCGGTGCCAGCAGGTGACCGACCAGCAGAATGGTCAGATAGGCCGGGCCATCATCGGCGCGGTGGTGGTGGAACTCTTGGCGGCAGACGGCACAATCGTCGTTCACCTTAAGATAGCCGTGCAACAACTGCCCGCCCCCGCAAGAGGGGCATTTGCCGCGCCAACCGCGCAGAATGGCGGGCAGGCGGGGCCGCTCTTCGCCGTCTTGGGTCTCTACGGTGTCGGGAGAGAGTTGCTGTGTCTGTGACATGGAAGCGATCCTTTGGTTGAGGGGTAGATGCAACCTGAGGCATTAAATGAAAAGCCCCGAGGCTGCCGTTGCGGCGCCATGTCGCGCAGGCTGGGGCTGTGGCGCTTTTCTGAAAAAAGTTCGGAAACCTGCGACGGAAGTTCCAGCGGCATCCGTTTGACCCTGTGATCGCGGCGCAAAAGCGTGAGACGGTCTTTAAAAAACGAGGAGTATCAAGATGACCATTCGTACAAACATGAAGATCGCAGCCCTCAGCGGATTGTTGGCCATCGGTGCCGTCGCCGCCACCGCGCAGCAAAGCGGGCAGGACCGGTTCCAGCAGCTTGACGCTGACGGCAACGGCGAGATCACACAGGCAGAGTTTCAGGCCCATGCCGAGGCGCGTTTTGCCAAGGTTGACGCCGATGGCGACGGTTTCGTGACTGGCGAAGAACTGAAAGCCGCAGGCGATGCGCGCCGGGCCGAGCGTTCGGCCAAGATGCTGGAGCGCTTCGACACCGACGGCAACGGCAGCCTCGACGCCTCTGAGTTGGAAGCCATGGGTGACAAGCGCGGCGACAAACGTGACGGCAAAAAGGATGGCAAGCGCGGTGACAAAGGTGGCGAGCGCATGATCGAGCGTATGGACGCCAATGACGACGGCAAGCTGTCGATGGAAGAAATGACGCAGCGCCACGACCCCGCTAAGATGTTCGAGCGTCTGGACAAGGACGAGAACGGCAGCATCAGCGCCGAAGAGTTCGAAGCGGCCAAGAAAATGCATGGCAAGCGGCACGGCAAGGGCCACAAGATGGACCATGACAAGCCGCAGCGCGACTGATTGATGCGCCGGGCGCGCTTGATCATGGCGCGCCCGGGCCTTAGCGATGGACGGGATGCAGGATTTGTCCGACGAGCAGCACGATGCGGATGCCGAGTTGTTGCAGCGCTACGCCAGCGGCGATGCGGCAGCGGCGCGGCTGTTGACGGCCCGGCTGGTGCCGCGCATTCACGGCCATGCGCTGCGGGTGCTCGGCGACCGTGCCGAGGCAGAGGATGTGGCCCAAGAAGCGATGCTGCGGCTGTGGCGTCAGGCGCCAAAGTGGCGCGCAGGTGAGGCCAAGGTCACCACATGGCTTTATCGCGTCGTGGCCAACCTTTGCACTGACCGTCTGCGCCGTCGTGGCGCGGGGGCGGCAGGGCTTGATGACGTGGCCGAGCCGGTCGATCCGACGCCGGGTGCCGCACAGAAGATGCAGCAGGCCGCCCGTGTGGATGCGCTGCAACAGGCGCTGGCCAGCCTGCCCGACCGGCAGCGTCAGGCGGTGGTGCTGCGCCACATTGACGGTATGGCAAACCCCGAAATTGCCGAAGTCTTGGGCATTGGGGTCGAAGCGGTGGAGAGCCTGACCGCACGGGGCAAACGGGCGTTGGCCGCGCAGCTATCTGCGCAACGGGACGCATTGGGGTTTGAAAATGAATGACTTTGACGACGCATTAAGTGATGGGGCATTGAGTGACGCCGCACTGGAAAATTTCTTTGCCGCAGCCCGGGCCAATCCGCCACAGGTCTCTGCCGATCTGCAAGCGCGGGTTCTGGCCGATGCCGAAGCGCATATGCCCAAAGCAGCGCGCCAGCCGTGGCACCAAGCACTTTGGCAGCTTTTGGGTGGTGCGGCGGGGCTAAGCGGTCTTGCCACTGCCGCGGCGGTTGGGATTTGGGTCGGCGTCGCCCCGCCCGAGGGCATGCCGGATCTCGCCGGGCAATTCGTCTCTGGCACATGGACGGCCGAGACATTGGACACGGGCGAAGCCGATACAGGCACCGAACTGGGTGGTTTTGGCTGGGACATGGAGGAAAGTTGAGATGACACAGGTTCCCACACCACGGCGCAGGCGACTGATGCGCTTGGCGCTTGGTCTGTCGCTGGCGCTGAACGTGATGATCCTCGGCGCGCTTGGCGGGGCGATGTGGCGTCATGGCGGGCCGGGGCCGCGCGGCGATGGCGATCTGCCGGGGCTGCGCAGCTATGCTTCGCCCTATGTGCAAGCTTTGCCGCCCGAAGCGCGGCGCGATCTGCACGGCAAGATGCGCAGCAGCGGCAAGGCGCATCACCTCGACCGGGCGGCACGGCGCGCGCTTTATGACGAGATGCTTGCCGCGCTGCGGGCAGAGCCGTTTCAGGCGGATGTGGCCGCGGCGGTGCTCGCCGCGCAAGGAGAGGCGGCGGCCAGTGTTCTAACCGTGGCCCATAACGCATGGCTGGCCGAGGTCAGCGCGATGGATACCGCCGCCCGCAAGGCCTATGCCGACAAGCTGCAAGAGCGGTTGCAAGCCGGGCACGCCCGCAAAAAAGACAAGCGCGAGAGCAAGGCTGAGCGTTAATCGGGCAGGGCGCCCCCGGGCGCGCGGTCTTGCCCTTTGCGGGGCGACGGGCTAGGCCGAGGGCGAATGAAATCGGCAGGCGGCGGCAGGCGTGCGGCCCCATTGCCCCTCAGAAAGCCCGGCCGATGAACGATACCCCCCAAATGATGCACAGCGGCGCGGAAACCGTGCTGGCCAGGGCCAAAGCCTCTCCCGCGCGGCGCGGGGTGGGGCTTTTGTCGCTGGCGGGGCTGGGGCTGTTGCTGATCTATTCCGCGCTCACCCGTTCGCCCGATCCGGGGTGGCAGATCGCGCTGGCGCTGGTGGGGCTGGGCTTCATCGGCATTGCCGAATTGATGCGCCGCTCAACCGCCAGCGGCGTGGAACTCACCAATGAGGCGCTGCGCGATGCCGATGGCCGGGTGATCGTCCGCATGGATGAGATCGCCCGCATCGATCAGGGGGCTTTTGCGGTCAAACCCTCGAACGGTTTCCTGCTCAAGACCAACCGCCGCGTGGCGCGGGGCTGGCGCTTGGGCCTGTGGTGGAGCCTTGGCCGCCGTATCGGTGTCGGTGGCATGACCCCGGCCAATGAGACCAAGCTGATCGCCGAGATCATCCGCGCCAAACTGGCCGAGCGTGACGCGGCTTAACCGTCCGACCAGACCGTGCGCGGCGCGTAGCGCGGACGGGTGAAGACGAAGTTATAGATATCGCGGCGCTCCAGCCCGGTTTTGAACAGTGGCTCGAAATCGCGCCATGTCTCGACCAAGGTGACACGTTCGTTGTTGGGCATCACCGGCAGCTTGTCGTGCCAATCGCGCACGTCATCGCTGGTCAGAGGGGTGGGGGTGCCGCGCACCTGCGACCAATCCGTATGGTAGCGGTTGTTGGCCTCATCATACCAAATCGAGCTGACCCGCATGTCGGTTTGCCCTGTGCCCCGGGTGAGATATTCGAAAAGTTGCTGCATTCCTTGCAGGTAGTCTGGGTCAATCGCCTGCGTCTCCCGCGAGATGGCATCGCCCACGGTATAGGCCGCCGTCTGGTTGAGGTTATACATGCGGAAGGTGTCAAAGGTCGAATACATGGCCAGATAGGCCCAGAACATCAACGGCAGCATGATCACCGTTTCAACGGCGATCGAGCCGTCTTCGCGCCCTTTGAACCGGGCCAGCAGAGAGATGAGCGCACGCATCAGTTCGGCTCCTGTACAAAGGCCGCGCTGGAAACCATGGAAACACGGCCCGCGCCGTCTTTCTGAAGGGCATAGCCAAGGCCGGTGGTCGGAAAGAAGGGTTTAAACCGGGCGCAGGCGCGCAGCAGCATCAACTGATGCTCCACCCCGAGGGTCCAGCCGCGCACCGGTTTGGGGTCTTCGGAGGTGTCGACGCAATCGGGTGACTGATCGAAACTTGCAAAATTGCGCGGGTCCACTCGGATCATCTCAAGGCGCAGGGTGTCGCTGCAGTCTTCCAAGTAGATCGCCGATTCACAGATTTTGTCCTTAATGGTCTGATGCGTCATCGGCGTGTTGGTGTTCAGCCGGATATAGCGCACCGTCATGTCCAAGCCCCGATCAAGGAGCATGTGGCGGATGGCGTAAAAGCTCATTTCGACCGACATAAGCAGACAGCCAAAGAGCAGCGGCGACAGGATGGCAAATTCTATCAGCATCGCCGATCCGTCCTCATCGCCGCGAAACCGGCGCCATGCTTTGATGCTGCGTTGTATCATTGCGTCAGCCTCAACTGGTTGATTTGCCGGGCGATGGCCTCAAAGGCGCTGACGATCTCGACCCCTTCGACGCGGAAGAAATGGCTGTCGGAAGAGGCGCAGTTTTTCATGACCGACGCGCCATGGTCGGTCACCTCAAAGCCGATCGACCAGATCACGATGCCCTTGGCCTTTGCCGCGTCGCATATGTTGTCCAGCAGGGCGTCGGCCCGCGAGGCGGTGTATTTGGTGTAATACCAGCGGTATTGCTCGCTTGAGCGGACATTGCGGTTGAGCCACCAATAAAAGGGGTAATCGCTCCAGTGGCGGTAGTGGTCTATGTTGGCATAGACCTGCGGGTTGATCCGGCGGGTGGTCACGTTCACGCCGTCGGTCATCAGGATCACTGTCTTAAGCGTCTCGATATCATCATAGGCCGCAGGGCGATCTTGAAATGCAGCCTCGCCGCCGATGGCCTGATTGATCGCCCGGAAGGACGGGTCAAGCAGGGCCACGCCCCATTTCATCCCCAGATGGATGGCGGTGTTCGCGCGGGGCTGAAAATTTGAGATACGGGCCTTCAGCGCGGCGGCGTTCTGCGAAAAGGCGGCCACCTCTTCATAGCTTTGTTTCGGGCAGCCGGGATTGTAGATGTTGTCATAGCGCCCGGTGTTCTCGCGGTCATAGCCGTTCCAGCTATATCCCGCCTCGAAGTGCTGCATATGCTCATAGCTGCGGGTCTGGCTGATGGCGGTGAGATCAAATTCGCTGTCGTCAAAGTCGACGCAGTGCGAAAAGGAGTGCAGTTGGGTGACGTTCAGTTCATTCATGATGTCCTGCCCGACGTTCACCTGCGCGGTATAGGGCACCACCGAGATTGAGATCAGATCGGCGTTCTCGGGTTTGATCACCGTGTCGATGAAGGCATCGCTAGCATCGTGCAGGTTGGCCATCTTGCCGTTCTCCCGCATCGAGCCGGAGATATCGAGCACCATGGAAATCTCGACCTTGCTGACCTTCTCCTCGGCCTGAGATTTGGCGGGCACCTGCAGGCTGTCTTGGCCGAATTTGCTCATGAACATGGTGTTCAGGGTATGGGAAGCATCGACCGTGACGCGGCGGTAGTTTAGCCCTTCTTCGACCGTGACGCTTGAGACATATTCGGCCAGCCCTGCCTTGTCGAAATAGTCGCGGGCCACAGCTTCGGGGCTGAGCGTCTGATCAAGGTCAGCTGCCGCCAGTACGGCGCGGTCGGCCACGGCCTGCACCCGAGAGCGTTCACGTTCATGGCGCATCAGGTCCACCCCGACACCGCCCAAAAGGATCATCAAAAGGATCATCAGAATGGCGAAAAGCGTGACCAACCCGTCTTCTTCCCGCGCGAAACGCCGAAGCAGCGCGGGCAGGGGCCGCGGGGAACGTTCCGAACTGTGAGATGTCTTGCGCATCGTCATCAACCTTTCTTCCTGTGGCGTCCTGCGGGCACCAAAGGGAATGGGCGGCATTTGCCTTGCCCTTGTTGTGCTGTGGGAAAGTGTCCAGAGTTTGGCGCATCTGGGGCAATAGACAGCGTTCCGGGCAGGTTTTCATGGAAATGGCCCACCTAGCACTGGCTGATTTCCACCGAACGGGGAGGGCGTGTTTTCCGGCCCTACCCACGGTTGATAAAGTTTTGCAAATCGCGCTGAATTAGGTCGCACCCCGTCATGAGGCGTCCTACGGTGCGGCAGCATGCCCCTAGGGCAGCCAGATGAGTCGCGCCCCGCAACAGAGGTAACGCGGCCAGACAAGAAGAGGAGAGACCGATGAATCCAGCCAATGAGCCGAGTTTCCGCGACAGTGTGGACCTGATGTTCAACCGCGCGGTCGCGCTGATGGATTTGCCACCCGGTCTTGAAGAGAAA
The DNA here is from genome assembly GCF_001634775.1 of Sulfitobacter sp. HI0027. Classification (NCBI taxonomy): domain Bacteria; kingdom Pseudomonadati; phylum Pseudomonadota; class Alphaproteobacteria; order Rhodobacterales; family Roseobacteraceae; genus Sulfitobacter; species Sulfitobacter sp. HI0027. Next base: position 23,644 of record NZ_LWER01000115.1, on the reverse strand, counting down.
ATCCGCGTTTGTAACGCCACCTACACGGTGCGTTTCGGCGTCCGCCTGCGGGGCCGTATGCATACTTTCACCGGCTACCGCTCGGTGCATTCGGAACATATGGAGCCCGTAAAGGGCGGCATCCGCTACTCCATGGCCGTGAACCAGAACGAGGTCGAAGCGCTGGCGGCGCTGATGACCTATAAATGCGCCTTGGTCGAAGCGCCCTTTGGCGGGTCCAAGGGCGGGCTTTGCATTGATCCGCGCGACTACGACGAGCATGAGCTAGAGTTGATCACCCGGCGTTTTGCCTATGAGCTGATCAAGCGCGACATGATCAACCCCGCGCAGAACGTGCCCGCCCCCGACATGGGCACTGGCGAGCGTGAGATGGCGTGGATCGCGGATCAGTACAAACGCATGAACACCACCGACATCAACGGTGTCGCCTGTGTCACCGGCAAGCCGATCAACGCGGGCGGCATCCAAGGCCGGACCGAGGCGACGGGCCGGGGCGTGCAATATGCGTTGCAAGCCTTCTTCCGTGATCCCGAGGGGCTGAAGAAAGCCGGTCTGAGCGGTAAGCTTGAGGGCAAGCGGGTCATCATTCAGGGTCTCGGCAATGTGGGCTATCACGCCGCCAAGTTCCTGAGCGAAGAGGATGGCGCAAAGATTACCGCGATCATCGAACGCGATGGCGCGCTGCACAGCGAAGACGGGCTGAACGTCGAAGCCGTGCACAAGTGGATCGAAAAGCACGGCAGCATCAAAGGCTACGCCGATGCGAAGTTTGAGGAAGATGGCGCCAAGTTTTTGGAAGCAGAATGCGATATCTTGATCCCTGCCGCGCTTGAAGGTGTCATCAACCTCAGCAATGCCGAGCGTATCCAAGCGCCGCTGATCATCGAGGCCGCCAACGGCCCTGTGACCGCCGGGGCGGATGAGGTGCTGCGCAAGAAGGGCACGGTCATCGTGCCGGACATGTATGCCAACGCGGGCGGTGTGACGGTCTCGTACTTCGAATGGGTCAAGAACCTGAGCCACATCCGCTTTGGGCGTATGCAGCGCCGCGCCGAGGAATCGCGTCACCAACTGGTGGTGGATGAGCTTGAGCGGTTAAGCGCGGACAAGCAACTGGGTTGGACGCTGAGCCCGAACTTCAAAGAGAAGTACCTGCGTGGTGCGGGCGAGTTGGAGCTGGTCCGCTCCGGTCTCGATGACACGATGCGCACGGCCTATGAAGCGATGGCCCATGTCTGGCACAGCCGCGAAGATGTCGATGACCTGCGCACGGCGGCCTATCTCGTCTCGATCGAAAAGGTCGCGGCGAGCTATCACGCCAAAGGGCTTTGAGGGGGCGTATCTCCCCTTAAGTGAACGAAAAAGGGGCGCAGTGCGCCCCTTTTTGCTGACCGGGCCCACGATGGGGGCAGAGGGCGCTTTCGGTCATTGATACTTGCGCCCCAAGTTGCTTGACTGCGGCAAGACCGGGGGAGGCGAATGATGCGATTTTCAGGACTGCGGGTGTTGCGCGAAGGTTTGACCGGCAATCGCGGTTGGACAGCGCAATGGCGCGATCCAGAGCCGCAGGCGGAATATGACGCGGTGATCATCGGCGGCGGCGGCCATGGGCTGAGCACGGCCTATTACCTCGCCAAAAACCACGGGATGACCAATATCGCGGTACTTGAGAAAGGCTACCTCGGCGGGGGCAACGTGGGGCGCAACACGACGATCGTGCGCGGCAACTACTTTCTGCCGGGCAATTCCGAGTTCTACAGCCATTCGCTGAAGCTCTGGGAAGGGCTGGCGGAGGAATTGAACTACAACGTCATGTTCAGCCAGCGCGGGGTGATCACCCTGTTTCACTCAGACGCGCAGCGCGATGCTTCGGCCCGGCGGGGCAACGCGATGATCAACCAAGGCGACGATGCGGAACTCTTGGACCGCGACGGCCTGCGCAAACTGCTGCCCTATCTGGATTACGACAATGGCCGTTTTCCCATCCACGGCGGGCTGCTGCACCGGCGCGGCGGCACCGCGCGGCATGATGCGGTGGCATGGGGCTATGCGCGCGGCGCGGACCAGCGCGGCGTCGATCTGATCCAGCAATGCGAGGTCACCGGCATCGACATCGAGAATGGCAAGGTGCGCGGCGTAGAGACCACGCGCGGGCCGATCCGGGCCAAGAAGGTGGCGATTGTGACAGCGGGGCGCTCGGGCCAAGTCGCTGCCATGGCCGGGATGCGCCTGCCGATTGAGAGCCATGTATTGCAGGCCTTCGTCTCCGAAGGGCTAAAGCCCGTGATCGACCATGTGATCAGCTTTGGCATGGGGCATTTTTATATCAGCCAGTCGGACAAGGGCGGGTTGGTCTTTGGCGGCGATCTGGATTTCTACGCCTCCTACGCGCAGCGCGGCAATCTGCCAATGATGGAACATGTCATGGAGGCGGGGATGACCCTGATGCCGATGCTCGGCAAGGCCCGTGTGCTGCGTTCTTGGGGTGGGATCATGGACATGACCCCCGATGGCAGCCCGATCATCGACAAGACTGATACGCAAGGTTTGTTCATCGATTGCGGCTGGTGTTACGGCGGCTTCAAAGCGGTGCCGGCCTCGGGCTTTGCGCTGGCGCATCTGATGGCGACGGGGCAGCACCATGAGACGGCGGCGGGCTTTAGGTTCGACCGTTTCCGCTCGGGCGAAGGTCTGATGGATGAAGAGGCCACCGGGTCTCAGCACAACTTGCATTGAGGGAGGGCGACCATGCGGATTGAATGCCCCATTTGCGGCAGCCGGGACCGGCGAGAGTTCTATTATCGCGGCGACGCCATCGCCTTGGCGCGGCCAGCACCCGAGGCCGGGGATGATATCTGGGACGGCTACCTCCACCTGCGCGACAACCCGGCAGGGCAGACGCGAGACCTGTGGCAGCATGAGAGCGGTTGCGGCGCGTGGCTCGTCGTCACCCGCGATACGGTGACCCATGTGGTGCAGGCCGTGGAACTGGCATCGGACGTGAAAAGGGCGATGGCATGAGGATCGCAGGGCGCGGATTGATCGACCGAGACACGCCGGTCAGCTTTACCTTCGACGGGCGGCGCTATGATGGCTTTGCGGGCGATACGGTCGCCTCGGCCATGCTGGCGAACGGGCAGCGGCTGATGGGGCGGTCGTTCAAATATCACCGCCCGCGCGGGGTGCTGAGCGCAGGCAGCGAAGAGCCGAACGCGCTGGTGACCACCGGCGTTGGCCCCGCGTCAGAGCCCAACGTTCGCGCCACCATGCAGGAGATTTACGAAGGGCTGGCGGTGCGCAGTCAAAACGCTTGGCCGAGCCTCGATCTCGACCTCATGGCGGTGAACGATCTGGCGTCGCCGTTCCTCGGGGCGGGGTTCTACTACAAGACCTTCATGTGGCCGCGCAAATTCTGGAAGCACGTTTATGAGCCGGTGATCCGCCGTGCCGCGGGGCTCGGGCGATTGAGCGGCGGGCCCAATGCCGACGCCTATGAGAAAGCCTATGCATTCTGCGATCTCTTCGTGATCGGCGCAGGCCCGGCGGGCCTGATGGCGGCGCTGGTGGCGGCGCGGGCGGGGGCGGATGTGATCCTTGCCGACGAAGATGCGCTGATGGGCGGGCGGCTGAATGCCGAGAACGAGCACGTCGATGGCCAGCCGGGTCATGCATGGGCGGCGGGCGTGGTGGCGGAACTGGCGGCGATGGACAATGTGCGGCTGATGCCCCGCACGACGGTCACCGGCGCCTATGACGGCGGCATGTTCGGCGCGTTGGAGCGGGTCAACCAACACCGCGCGCGGCGGGGCGAGGGCGCGCCGCTGGAGTGTTTCTGGCGCATCGCGGCCAAGCAATCGATCCTCGCGGCAGGCGCGTTGGAGCGCCCGGTGGCTTTTGCCAATAACGATCGCCCCGGCATCATGACCGCGGGTGCGGTGCGGGCCTATCTGAACCGCTGGGGCGTGGCGCCGGGCAAGCAGGTTGCGGTTTTCGGCAACAACGACGACGCCCACCGCACGGCCCGCGATCTGGCAGCGGCGGGGGTGCATGTGGCCGCGTTGATCGACAGCCGCGAGGGGGTCAGCATTGAAGGGGCGGATTTCCCGGTGCTGCGCAGTGCCGTGGTCTGCAACGCTTCCGGCCGCAAGGAATTGGAGGCCGTGACCATCCGCACAGCGGGCGGAGAGCACAAGATACAGGCTGACTGTCTGGCCATGTCGGGCGGCTGGAATCCTTCGGTGCATCTGACCTGCCATCTGGGTGGGCGACCCATTTGGGATCCAGCGATCCACTCTTTCGTCCCAACCCCCGGCGCTGTGCCGGGGATGCATGTGGCGGGGGCCTGCAACGGCATCTTCTCGACCCACGGCTGCCTTGCAGCGGGTGTGGCCGCGGCAAAGGATGTGCTGGAGGCGTTGGGCCGCAAAGCAGAGGCTGTGGACCTTCCGCAGGCCGATGATGCGCCCTACACTCTCAAACCCCTCTGGGCGGTGCCGGGCAAGGGCCGGGCGTGGCTCGATTTTCAGAACGATGTCTGTGTGAAAGACGTGCAGCAGGCGGCGGCAGAAAACTTCCGCTCGGTCGAGCATATGAAGCGCTACACGACCCAAGGCATGGCCCCCGATCAGGGCAAGAACTCCAACGTGGCGGCGCTGGCGGTGTTGGCAGATGCTACCGGGCGCGGCATTGCCGAGACGGGCACGACTACCTTTCGCCCGCCTTATTCCCCGGTTGCGATTGCAGCGATGGGCGCGGGCGGGCAGGGCAAGGGCTTTGCGCCCGAGCGGCTGACCACCAGCCATGCCGCCAGCCTTGCCATGGGTGCTCCGATGGTGGAGGCGGGGCTGTGGTATTGCCCCAGCTATTTCCCACGCGGGCAGGAACGCAACTGGCGGCAGTCCTGTGACCGGGAGGTCGGTTTTGTGCGCAACACGGTTGGGGTCTGCGATGTCTCGACCTTGGGCAAGATCGACATTCAAGGGCCGGATTCGGCCAAGCTGCTCGATCTGGTTTATACGAATAAGTTCAGCACCTTGAATGTCGGCAAAGTGCGCTACGGGTTGATGCTGCGGGAGGATGGTTTCGTCATGGACGACGGCACCTGCGCGCGGTTGGGCGAGTCGCATTTCCTGATGACCACCACCACGGGTGCAGCAGGCGAAGTGATGCGGCATCTGGAATTCGTCACCCAATGTCTGCACCCTGAGTGGCAGGTGCATCTGACCTCGGTCACCGAACATTGGGCGCAGTTTGCCGTGGCAGGGCCGAAGGCGCGCGACTTGCTGAACGGGCTGCTGGAGCAGCCGATCGACAATGACAGTTTCCCCTTCATGGCCTGTGGTGGCGTACGGCTCGGCGGGGTGGAGGCGCGGCTGTTCCGCATCTCTTTCTCTGGCGAACCTGCCTATGAAATCGCGGTGCCCGCACGCTATGGCGCGGCGCTGTTCGATCTGCTGGTCGCCCGGGCAGAGGCGCTGGAGGGCGGGGCCTACGGGATGGAGGCGCTCAACGTGCTGCGGCTGGAAAAGGGCCATATCACCCATGCAGAGATTGACGGTCGCGCCACGGCGGGCGACATCGGCATGGAGCGGATGGTGTCGGACGCAAAGGACTGTATCGGCAAGACAATGTCGGAACGCCCCGGCCTGCGCGATCCGGAGCGGGGGCAATTGGTGGGGCTACGGCCCGTGGGCGCGGTGAAACAGTTGACCGCAGGGGCGTTTCTGTTCGAAGCCGGGGCCGAGGCGCGCCGCGAGAATGCTCAGGGGCATACGACCTCAGTCGGCTTTTCGCCGGATGTCGGCACCTTTATCGGGCTGGGCTTTGTCACCCGGGGCCGCGCCCGGCATGGGGAGGTGATGCGCATGGTCGATCATCTGCGCGAGATTGAGGCGGAGGTGGAAATTTGCGCCCCAGTCTTTGTCGACCCTGAAGGAGGGCGCGCCCGTGGTTGAGTTGAAAGCACAAACGCCCTTTGGCGACCTGCTCCCGTTAAAGATTGGCGGCATGACGGTGGCGGCCTGTGACATGGGTCAGTTGACCGTCCTGGGCGCTTTCGATCGTGCGGGCCTGTCAGAGGCGCTTGAGGCGACCCATGACCTCGCCTTGCCCGACCCGCTACGCAGCACCGCCAAAGGCGATGCCCGCTGCCTGTGGTTTGGTCGGGATGAAGTGCTGCTCGTCGGTGTTGCGCCGGGCGAGGCGCTGACGAAACATGCAGCCCTCGTCGATGTCTCAGACGGATGGGCGGTGGCGGAATTGCAGGGGCCGGGGGCCGAAGACGTCTTGGCGCGTTTCGCCCCGGTGAATCTGCGCGCGGCGGCGTTCAAACCCGGTCAGACCCTGCGCAGCCAGTTGCGCGACATGCCTGCCTCGATCACCCGCACTGAGACCGGCTTCCTGCTGATGGTCTATCGGTCGATGGCCGCCACTTTGGTGCAGGAGTTGCGCCGCGCTATGGAAGCGGTGGCATCGCGGCGCTAGGTTGTCCGGCGGGGGCCCGAATCCCCGTTTGGCAAACAACGGAGCATAGACATGAACAAAACGATTTTCGCCGCTTTGGCCGCGATGAGCATGGCGGTCTCGGGCCCGGCGCTGGCGGCCTCGAAAAAAGAAGACAGCTGTATGCATCAGGCCGCCGTGGTCGCCGCGGTGCAGCAGGCGCGGCTTGACCGGGTGAAGGAACGCGAAGTGCCTGCCGCCGTGAAGGCCAAGGCGACATGGCCCGAGAGCTTTAACACTGCGATCCCGTTGGTGACCCCTTGGGTTTATGAGATGAAGATGCGCGATGTGAAAAAGAACGATCTTTCCGCTGCATGGAAAGAAATGTGCCTCGCGCAGTAAGCTAACAAACACAATGCCGGGCAGGGGCGCTGCCCGGCGTGGAAGGGCGCTTTGCCGCCCGTGGCTGACCTGCCTCCTCTGGACTCTGATCCGCCCCGCCCGGTATATGAAGTCATGAGCCTGCCCCCTGGATTTTTGGAAGAACTTCGTGACCGCGCCAGCCTGTCTCAGGTGGTGGGGCGCAAGGTCATATGGGACAACCGAAAGTCCAATCAGGGCAAGGGCGACATGTGGGCGCCATGCCCTTTCCATCAGGAAAAATCCGCCAGCTTTCACGTCGATGACCGCAAAGGCTTCTACTACTGCTTTGGTTGTCACGCGAAAGGGGATGCGATCTCTTTCGTGCGCGAGACCGAGAATGTGAGCTTTATGGAGGCGGTAGAGATCATCGCCCGGGAAGTCGGCATGCCGGTGCCCAAGCAAGACCCGCGCGCGCAGGCCAAGGCCGACAAACGCACCCAACTGGCCGAGGTGATGGAGCAAGCGGTGCAGTGGTTCCGCCTGCAATTGCGCACCGGGGCTGCGGGGGCGGCGCGGGACTATTTGGCCAAGCGCGGGTTGTCGGAACAGGCGCAGGCCCATTGGGAGATTGGCTTTGCGCCGAACAGTTGGCAGGGGCTTTGGGATGCCCTCAAATCTAAGGGCGTGGCGGATGAGTTGATCCTTGGTGCGGGGCTGGCGAAACCCTCGTCCAAGGGCGGCAAGCCCTATGACACCTTTCGCGGGCGCATCATGTTCCCGATCCGCGATGCGCGGGGGCGGGCGATCGCTTTTGGCGGTCGCGCGATGGACCCCGAGGATAAGGCGAAATACCTCAACTCGCCTGAGACGGAACTCTTCGACAAGGGCCGCAGCCTTTACAATGTGAAAGACGCCCGCGCCGCCGCAGGGCGGGGGCAGGCGTTGATCGTGGCCGAAGGTTATATGGATGTGATCGCCCTGCATGGGGCGGGGTTTGAAGGGGCCGTGGCCCCGCTTGGCACCGCGATTACCGAGAATCAGTTGCAGATGCTGTGGCGGATCGCGCCCGAGCCGATTATTACGCTGGATGGCGACGCGGCGGGGCAGCGCGCGGCGCTTCGATTGATCGATCTGGCCCTCCCGCTGTTGGAGGCCGGGCAGAGCTTGCGTTTCGCGGTGATGCCCGAGGGGCAAGACCCCGACGATCTGCTGCGGGCCCAAGGGGCCGGGGCCTTGCAAAAGCTCTTGGACAGCGCCCTGCCCATGGTGCGTCTGCTGTGGCAGCGCGAGACCGAGGGCAAGGTCTTTGACAGCCCCGAACGAAAAGCGGCGCTGGATAAAAGTCTGCGCGAAAAGATTAAACTTATCCGCGATCCGTCGATCCGCAGTCACTATGGGCAAGAGATCAAAGACCTGCGGTGGGACCTGTTCCGCCCGCAAAAACAGCGCCCTGATTTTCGTCCCGTGGGCGGCAGAGGGCCGGGCAAGGGCGGGGGTAAAGGGGGCAAGGGTGTTCCATGGGGTGCACCGCTGGCACCTTTGGCGAGCACGAAAGCCTCGGCCCTCGTGGCGATGAGCGATGAACAGGTGGGCATGCATCTGCGCGAGGCGGTGATCCTCGTGGCCCTCGTCGACTGCCCTCAATTGGTTGAGACTTTCGAAACCGGGTTGGAGGCCATGCGCTGCGATGATCCTGACCACGCCCGGCTGCGCGATCTGCTGCTGCGCTTTGGCCATGCAGGTCAAGAGACGCTGCGCGATGAGATTTCCTATTCCCTCGGCTGGGAGACCCTTGAAAACATGAAGGGGCAACGCCACGTTGCGATCACGCCCTGCATCCGCAATCCCGGCAATGTCGAAATGACCCGGCTGACCGTCGCGGAGGAACTGGCCAAGCTGGATGCCGCCCGTGGGCTGAACGAAGAGATTGCCGAAGCCGTCGAAGACCTCAGTGGCCCGGCGGACGAGGGGGTAACCTGGCGCCTGAGCGAAGCGGCCCGCGCCGCCGACCTTGCCCGCCGCAGCGCGCAGGAAGAAAGCAACGGGGAATTCGACGTGGGCGACAACGGCATGACCATGGACCGCGATGAACGCAGCGCACTGGATGCGCTCTTGGGAACGATTAAATATGAGAAGTCCAAGGGACGCGGCTGAGCATCAGCGTGGCCCATTTGCAGGACTTTTTGAAAATGCTGGGCAACGGGTTTAAGAATCACCAATAACCCCGCATGATTCGGAAAACCGAATCGTCTGCGGATGATTCGCGCTGACGCGCTGAAGGAGCATGAGATGGCTGCCAAAGATACGAATGACGACGCAAAGAGCAACGATTCAGAGGCTGGCCACTCGCTCGACATGAGCCAAGCCGCCGTGAAGAAGATGATCGGCGAGGCCCGCGAAAAGGGCTATATCACCTATGATCAGCTCAACACGGTGCTGCCGCCCGATCAGGTAAGCTCGGAACAGATCGAAGACGTGATGTCGATGCTGTCGGAAATGGGCATCAACATCATCGAAGACGAAGAGGCCGAAGAGGAAGAGAACAAAGGCTCGACCGAAGTCACGACCACCGAGTCCAACCGTGATGTGGCGCTGTCGTCTGGCACCTCCGAAAAACTCGACCGCACCGATGATCCGGTCCGCATGTACCTGCGCGAGATGGGCAGCGTTGAGTTGCTTAGCCGTGAGGGCGAGATCGCCATCGCCAAGCGGATCGAGGCGGGCCGCAACACGATGATCGCCGGGCTTTGCGAAAGCCCGCTGACGTTTCAGGCGATTACCATCTGGCGCGACGAACTTCTGTCCGAAGACATTCTGCTGCGCGACGTGATCGACCTTGAGGCGACGTTTGGCACCCAGATGGGCGATGAGGAAGAAACCACGCCGGTCGTTGCCCCTGCCGCCGGGACCGAGACCAAGAGCGAAGACACCAAGCCCGAGTACGACGCCGACGGCAACCCGATCTCATCCGACGACGACGACGATGAGGACGAACAGGCCAACATGAGCCTTGCGGCCATGGAAGCGGCGCTGAAGCCTCAGGTTCTCGAAGCGCTCGACATTATCGCCGACGACTACGAAAAGCTCAGCGCGATGCAGGACAGCCGCATCTCGGCCACGCTGAACGAAGACGGGTCTTTCACCAAAGATCAGGAGGCAATGTACCAAAAGCTGCGGTCCGAGATCGTGCTGTTGGTGAATGAACTGCACCTGCACAACAACCGTATCGAAGCCCTGATCGACCAGCTTTACGGCATCAACCGCCGCATCATGCAGATCGACAGCGCGATGGTAAAGCTCGCCGACCAAGCGCGCATCAACCGCAAGGAGTTCGTCGACAACTACCGTGGCTATGAGCTTGATCCCAACTGGATGGAGCGGATGGCCGAGAAGTCCGGTCGCGGTTGGCAGATGTTTATCGAACGCTCTAGCGACAAGGTCGAAGAATTGCGCGCTGACATGGCGCAGGTCGGTCAGTATGTCGGTCTTGATATCTCTGAATTCCGCCGCATCGTGCAGCAGGTCCAGAAGGGCGAAAAAGAAGCCCGTCAGGCCAAGAAGGAAATGGTCGAAGCGAACCTGCGCCTCGTGATCTCCATTGCCAAGAAGTACACGAACCGCGGCTTGCAATTCCTTGATCTCATTCAGGAAGGTAACATCGGCCTGATGAAGGCCGTGGATAAGTTCGAGTACCGTCGCGGCTATAAATTCTCGACCTACGCCACATGGTGGATCCGTCAGGCGATCACCCGTTCGATCGCGGATCAGGCGCGCACCATCCGTATTCCGGTGCATATGATCGAGACGATCAACAAGCTGGTTCGGACCGGTCGCCAGATGCTGCACGAGATTGGCCGCGAGCCGACGCCCGAAGAACTGGCCGAGAAGCTGCAGATGCCGCTCGAAAAGGTCCGCAAGGTGATGAAAATCGCCAAAGAGCCGATCAGCCTTGAGACCCCCATCGGCGATGAGGAAGACAGCCAGCTGGGCGATTTCATTGAGGACAAGAATGCCGTGCTGCCGCTCGACAGCGCCATTCAGGAAAACCTCAAGGAAACCACCACCCGCGTGCTGTCATCGCTCACCCCGCGTGAGGAACGTGTCCTTCGGATGCGTTTCGGGATCGGCATGAATACCGACCACACGCTTGAAGAGGTTGGCCAACAGTTCTCAGTCACCCGCGAACGTATTCGCCAGATCGAAGCCAAGGCCCTGCGCAAGCTCAAACACCCGAGCCGTTCGCGCAAGCTGCGCAGCTTCCTTGATCAATAAAACGATGCGCGGCCCCGGTGGCCGCGCTTTCTTTTGCGGGGTGGGCCTTTGACCTGCCGCGCGCGCCGCTTACATCAGTGGGATGCCGCCAAAAGGATCCTCCGATGCGCAAATCTCTCCTTACCCTTCTGTGCTTGGTGCTGCCGCTGCAAGCCGCCGCGCAGGCTTATCGGGCCGAGAATTGGTTGGTCGTCGTGCCCCTCACCGCGCGTGATTTTGAGGTGATCGAAGACCACGGTGCAGGCGCGCGTCACGTCTGGTGCGCAGCGGCAGAATTTGCGCAGGATGTTTTGGGCCTGCCGCGCAGTGAGCGGCTTTTCATCAAAACGCCCCGTGGGCCGTCGCTCAGCGGTGTGGGCCGAACCGGCGTTGTTTTCACCACCGATCCCGAGCGGATAAACGGCGATATCCGGCAGTCCTATTCCGTCACTCTGCGTCGCGCGGGAGAGAACCTGCCCAGCCACCATGCGCGTCAGTTCTGTTCGGACCACCTGATTGAGTTGGAAGATTTCTAGAGCCACACTCTGACCCAGACCGTTGTCTGCGCGGCACCTCGGGCCTATCCTGCGTGGGATGTTGCGGTGGATCAATCTCATGCGTCTCGTTCTTGCCAGCCTGTTTCTGACCCTCGGCGTCAGCCAAGCCGCTGCCCTTTGCGACGCAGGCAGCACCACGGTTTTGAGCTGTACGACCGGCAGGGGCACCAAGCAGTTGGATGTCTGTATCACCGGGGATCGCGTAACCTACCGCTTTGGCCCTCACACCGCGCCTGACCTGAGGCTAAGCGCACCGATCAAGGAGGTTGCGCATCAGCCTTGGCCGGGGATTGGTCGCGCCATTTGGGAGAGCACGACCTTTCGCAACGGCGCGTTTTCCTATGAGGTCTACGGCGCATACGACAAGATTGATCAAACCAGCAATGGCGGTGTGACAGTGACCGAGCAGGGCCGCGAGATCGCAGCACTTACCTGCGACAGCGGTACGGCGGAACTGGGGCTCTTTGCGCTCAGCGACGCGAAACAGGCTGCGGGCCAATGCTGGGATGCCGACGCGCGAAATTGGGGAGCCTGCTAAGATGCAGACTATATTTACCGTCGAAACGCGCGGGCAGGCGCTCTACGAATTCACCGATGATGTGGCCCGATGGCTTGCCGGGCAGGGGGATGGGCTGCTGACGCTCCTTGTGCGGCACACCTCTGCCTCGCTGTTGATCCAAGAGAACGCCGATCCAGACGTGCAGCGCGACCTCTTGGCCTATTTCGCGCGGCTGGTGCCGCCTGCGGATGCGCCGCAAATGGGCTATCTGACGCATCTGTTGGAAGGGGCGGATGACATGCCTGCGCATATCAAAGCCTCGGTTCTGCCCGTCAGTCTCAGCATCCCCGTGGCGCGGGGGCGGATGATGCTGGGGACATGGCAGGGCATCTATCTGTTCGAGCACCGCAATGCCCCTCATCACCGCCAAATCGCGGCGCATTTCCGGCCCGACTGACGCCGGACCGGACAGGGTTCAGCCCGTCGGCATCAGATGGATTTCACGCACCGCCGCCCGCGCAGGTGCTTCGAGGGCATGCATGACGGCATTTGCCACGTCCTCGGGTTGCAGCTTGTCGGGTTTGGCCTCATCGAAAAAGGCCGTATCGACCATGCCGGGGGACACCACCATGCAGCGGCCACCCCATTCGGCCATCTCATCCGCCAGATTGCCCGCGAAACCGTGGATGAACCATTTGGTGGCGCTATAAATCGAGCCTTGGATATGGCGCCGTCCTGCGGCAGAGCCGGTGACGACATATTGCCCGGTCGTCTTGCGCAGATGCGGCATGGCGGCATGAGCGGTATAGAGCGCGCCCATGATATTGAGGTCCACCATCGCCTTCCAATCCTGCGGATCGCCCTTTTCGGTGCCCGCCGGGCTGGTGCCACGTCCGGCATTTGCGAATGCTGCATCGACCCCGCCAAAGTGATCGGCGAGCTTGTCGAGCGCCTGTTTCTGCGCGTCGTAATCGGTGGCGTCGCCCACCAATACCAGTGCCTGATCGCCAATCTCATCAGCGAGGGCGTTCAGCTTGTCTTCGCTGCGGGCAAAGAGGCCGATGTTCCAGCCCGCTTTGGCTGCGGCACGCGCGGTGGCCGCGCCGATCCCGCTGGAGGCGCCGGTGAGGAAAAGTGTTTTGGTCATAGCATGCTCCGTTTATGTCCTTGGCTGACCAACGCGGGGGCATGGTGTTGGGTCCATGACACATTTTTGAACGCAACATCTAGCTGTGGAAATCTTCTCTACCCAAAACCTCGCGGCTCCCCTATAAGTTTTGACAAGAGGGCCGCGCGCCCCACAAGTGAGGCAGGATGAAGAGGGGGACGGCCCATGCGCTGCCCGTTTTGCGGAAATATCGACACCCAAGTGAAAGACAGCCGCCCAGCCGAGGATCACGTCTCGATCCGGCGCAGACGGTTCTGTCCGGCTTGCGGGGGACGCTTTACCACTTATGAACGGGTGCAACTGCGCGATCTTGTGGTGATCAAAACCTCTGGCAAACGCGAAGACTTTGACCGCGACAAGCTGGAACGCTCGATCCGCATCTCCATGCAAAAGCGCCCCATCGATCCCGAGCGTATCGATCAGATGATCTCTGGCATCGTGCGGCGGTTGGAAAGCATGGGCGAGACCGACATCAGCTCGAAACATATCGGCGAGATCGTGATGGAGGCACTGGCCCGGATCGACACCGTTGCCTATGTGCGTTTCGCCTCTGTTTACAAGAACTTCCAAGCCGCGGATGATTTCGATAAATTCGTTCAAGAACTGCGGCCCGACGCCCTGCCGGAAGAGTGACCGGCGATCGGGTGAGCGACGCGCGGTTCATGGCGCTTGCGCTGTCCTTGGGGCGGCGCGGGCAGGGCAATGTTTGGCCCAACCCGGCGGTCGGCTGTGTCATCGTGCAAGGCGCTCGGATCGTTGGGCGCGGTTGGACCCAGCCCGGCGGGCGCCCCCATGCAGAGCCGCAGGCGCTGGCGCAGGCGGGCGCTGCGGCGCGCGGGGCGACGGTCTATGTCACGCTTGAGCCCTGTTCCCACCACGGTAAGACACCGCCCTGCGCGCAGGCGCTGATCGACGCGGGCGTGGCGCGGGTGGTGATCGCGACGCAAGATGACGACGCGCGGGTGAACGGACGCGGCATCGCGATGTTGCGCGCGGCGGGGATCGAGGTCTCAGTCGGGCTGCACGAAGACGCGGCCCGCGCGGATAACGCGGGTTTCTTCTGCCGTACCGATTTGGGCCGTCCGATGCTCACGCTGAAGCTGGCCAATTCCTTTGACGGGCGCATCGCCACCGGTACGGGCGAGAGCCAGTGGATCACCGACGCCCCGGCGCGGCGGTTGACCCATGCCATGCGCGCGCGGCACGACGCGGTGATGGTCGGGGCAGGCACCGCGCGCAAGGATGATCCAAGCCTCACGGTGCGCGGTCTTGGCGTCGCCCAGCAACCGGCGCGCGTTATCGTCTCACGCAGGCTCGACCTGCCGTTGATGGGACAATTGGCGCGGACGGCGGCAGAGGTGCCCTTGATCCTCTGCCATGGCACGGATGCCGATCCGGCCTTGGTCAAAGCGTGGTCCGATCTGGGGGCGACGCTGCTGCCCTGTGCCGCGCGGGGGGCGCAATTGAACCCCAATGATGTGTTGCGGCAACTGGCGGGCCATGGGCTCACCCGTATCTTCTGCGAGGGCGGCAGCGCCTTGGCCGCGTCCTTGATTGAGGCGGATTTGGTCGACCGGCTGGTGGGCTTTACCGCCGGGTTGGTGATCGGGGCTGAAGGTCTGCCGGGGATCGGAGCGCTCGGCCTTTCGCGACTGGCCGAGGCGCCGCGCTTCGTGCTGCAATCGAGCCAGCAGATCGGACCGGACCTGCTGCACGTTTGGCGGCGCAACGCAGCCGACTAAACGCTACCGCCGCCAGAGGTGGCTCTGACTGGCAAAGACGCCTTGAAGTTTCGACAGCAGCCGGTTGCCCAACCCGGCGCGGGGCAGGGTGCCGGTTGCCAGCCGTTCGACCACCACTTCGACGGGGCAGGGCAGGCCGCTTAGCGGATCGCGGTAGCGCGGGTAGTCGATGAGGGCAGCATGGACGAGCCCTTCCAACGTCGGTTGCGCCCGGCGGCGGGGCGGCACGTCGCCTCGGTCTTCAGTCAGCCCCCAGCCCGCGTAGAAGGGCGCGCCCAAGGTCACCACCGGGACGCGCCGCAGCAGGGCTTCGAACCCCAAGAGCGAGGTCATGGTCCAAACCGCGTCGACTTGGCCCAGCAGGGCCATCGGGTCGGCGTGGTGGAGGATAAGATCGGCGTCGCCTGCGTCGGTCGCACCTTTGCGCAGGCCCGCTTCGACATCGGGGTGGGGTTTGTAGAGGATCACGGCATCCGGGTTGGCGGCACGGGCGGCGGCCAGCAGGGCCGCGTTGCTGCGCACGGTGTCTGTGCCCGTGAGGATCGAAGCGTCATCTTCCACCTGACCGGGCACAAGGATGCGGCGTCCCGTTGGCAGATCGGGCGCGGCGCCGCCAAGGTTGTATTTGCTCAGCCCCGCGCCGGTGAGCCTGTCGATCAGCGCGCGGGCGCGGGCCAGTTGATCGGGGCGCAGCTCGGCGCGTTTTTCGATCCATTTCTCCAGACGGCTTGGCCCTTGGGGGTCGTAGTAGATGCCCAGATCATCGCAGACCAGCGAAAGGGGCGAGACCAGTTCGGCCCCCAGCCCGCGTGAACGCAGAAACCCGTCTTCAATCCGCAACGCACCTTGGGGCGCGGTCTCTGCCTTGCTGGCCCAGACCATGGCGCGGCGGGGCGGCTTGGGGGCTTCTGCCGGGCCTTTGCGGAAGCGAAGCGGCGTTGACGCGCCAAAGAACTGCTGCAATGGGCGACGCTTCCACAGGCGCATGCCCCAAGCGTCCCAACCGGGGTGATCCTCCCGCCACGCGCGGGCCTGCGCTGTGAGCGCGGCGAGAGCCGTCTCGAAACTGCCGAGCCGGTCGCGGTAGGGGTCGTACCACGTGGGATAGAGGATCATCGCCGCCGCAAAGAGCTGCGCGCGGCTAAGGCGGCGCTGGCGGCGTTGGACGGGGAATTCATCCTCCGTCAGCCCCCAGCCCGCGTAGAAAGGCTGGCCAAAGACGCGCGGCCTGTGCCCGGCAAAGATCGCCTCGAACCCCATTTGCGAGGAGACGGTATAGACGCCGACAGCGCCTTCGAACAACGCCAAAGGGCTGATGGGATCGGTCCGCAGGGTGATCCGGTCGTTGGTATCCTCGGGGCCGAAATGCCCCGCGCGATAGCCCCGCACCGTCTCGGGGTGGCTTTTGATGATCACCCGCGCGCCGGGGTGTTCCTCTTGCGCGAAGACGAGCATTTCCAGAAACCGTGCGCGATCCGCCCCCGAGGCGGTAACCGAAGCGTCGCCGCGGGTCTGGTCGATCACCAGCACATAGCCCGGTTCAGGCGCAGGGGTGCCGAGGTCAAAGCCCGCGTATTTGGTCAGATGCGCCTCGGCCATCTGCGCCATGCCGCCCCGCGCGCGGTCCAGTAGGGCGGTGTTGTCCAGCGGATGATGGGCAAGAAGTTCTTCAAGGTCAGAAGGTTGGGCGGGGTCGAAATGCGCGCCCCGGCTGTCGATCAGCAGGCCCAAGGGCGGTTCTCCGGCGCGGCCCGGGTGGAGAGAGCGCAGCCAAGCGTCCTCCACACGGATCACCGGCACGCCGCGTTTTGCCGCCACGGCCAGCCCACGGTGCGCGGTGGGGGAGTTGCCCCAGACCGCCACGGCATCATCGGGACCGGGTAGGCCGATGCGCAGGGAATGGCCCGACAGCTGCAAAATGCGCCGCACCCGCCGCTGCGTCAGAAACCCGCCGTTATATACGAAAAGCCGCCGGCTCCTTTCGGGACCGGCGGCGGGGTATTGGTATGGGTCAGCTTCAAAGGCCACCGGCGTGGATCAGCCGCTGGTGAGCGATGAGATGCTGCCGGCCGACCCTGCCGTGCCTGTGATGGCCGAGATCACCTTGCTCCACTGGGTGAAGGGCGCTTCGGTGACATAGATCGTGTCGCCGTCGCGGATCACGAAGTCTCGGGCCATGAACATGCCGTTGGGTTTGGTCAGGTCGGTCACATAGACCAAGCGCTGCGCGCCTGTCAGGTCACTGCGCCCCAGCACCTGCTCGGCGACTTCTTCAGGCTCATTGCGGAAGACGAAAACGCCGGTGGGATCAGCCGAGATCGGGCTCAGCCCGCCGACCTGCGCGATACCTTCCAAAAGCGAGAGGTTCTGCGATTCAAAGGGCACGCGGGCCTGACCTCCGGTGGCGCCAAGGGCGGTGAAAGAACGTGTGTCTTCCTCGACCAGAATGCGGTCGCCGGGGCGCAGCGCGATGTCGAGTTCGGGGTGGTCATAGAGGTCTTGGAACCAGATTTTGCCCCGCTGCCCGCCGCGGATCACGGTGACCTGCGCGATTTCGGGAATGATGGTCACACCGCCTGCGCGGGCCAGCATGGCGGCCAGCGTGCGGGTGGGGCGCTCAATCGGGTAAACGCCCTGCGCACCGATGGAGCCAATGAGCGATACGGTCGAGCCGTCACCAGCAGCGCGGCGCACTTCGACCTGCGGGTCGGGGGTTTGTTCGCCCAGTTTCTGGGTGATGATGCGGCGGATGGCCTCGGGTGTGTTGCCCGCAGCGCGGATGCGGCCCGCGTAGGGAATAAAGATAAAGCCTGCGCCATCGACCTGCACTTCTTCGAGCAGGGTGGCCGGCGCGCCTTCGACGCCCAAAAGCGGGTCATCCACGTTCTCGTAAACGGTGATGCCGAGGATGTCGCCCGGTTGGATCGTGTCAGAGCCGACCCGGCCTGCGTTTTTAAAGCTTTCGGAAAAGCCAAGCGCGGGGGCCACGGCGGTGGCACGGGTGACGCGGTCGTTCACGCTGACGACAAAGGCATCGCCCTCGCGTTGAACGGAGCCTGCATAGATTTGCCGCTTGTTCGGCCCGACCTGTGGCAAACCACAAGATGAGATGACGGCCACTGCCGCCAGTGCTGCGACGGGACGCGCCCACCGGAAAGATACGGATTTCACTGCCCGGTCTCCTCGACCTGAAATATCTGCCTCGAAATCGCCAATTGTTTTGGCGTATTACTTTGCAACTTAGCGCAGCCTAACAAAAAAATCTACAGGCCGGAATGGGTTAACTCAGGTGACGACCCGCAACTGTTGCCGAGGGGCCGCGGTGCCCTGTTCCAGCGCGTCATATGGATCGTCGGGCGCGAGCATCATATCGACCACTTGGCGCAGCAATTGCCGCCGCCCCCGCGCGGCATAGAACCCGCCCGGAACCTGAGAAGTTTCAAGGAGATAGCGGCGGTAGTCCTTATAGGCGCGGTTGTCGGGGCGGCTGGCCGTGGCAAAGAAATCCGGCAAAGGCTGGTCCGACACGAATTCTGGCTGGGAATAGACCGCCCGGCCAAAGACCTTGAGGGGGATGCCGCGCCAAAGCACCTGTTGCCCGGCGGTAGAGTTCACCGTGACCGCGCTGCGGGTGTCGTTCAAAAGCTGTGCCAGCTTGCCGCCGCGCACGAAATGCACCCGGTCTGAAACGCCGAAGGCACGTGCCAGCCGTTTGACATCGCGCCGCACGGGGACGCGGCCATCCTCCAACGGATGCGCCTTGATGACGAGGTGGTGGTGCTGCGGCGCGCCCTTGGCAAAGCCTTCGATCACCAACTCTAGGAAATCGGCCATCGTGTCGAAGGGCGAATGCATCTGGAAAGAGGAATCATGCTCCAGTTGCAGCAGCGCCAGATGATAGGGAAAGCCGCCCAGCCGGATTTTTAGCGTCGCCAGCAAACGGTCGGCGGCCAGCACCGGCATCAGCAGCAGGCGCTTGAGGTAGAGGCGGAATTCCTTGGTCACCGGCAGGCTGCGGTGGGGTTTGAAATTGCGGTAGTCGCCGTTTCGGAACATTACGAACCAATGGTAAAGCGCGCCGTAAAAGATGTGGTGCCGCATGTCGCCCCAGTGGCCGGGGGGCAGCGGGGCTTCCATGTCCGAGCGCGCCAGCGCTGCCTGCATCTGCGGAATGGTCATCTCCATTAGGCGCGAGTTGCCGTTTGAGCCGCCGCGCTCATAGGTGACCCAATAGGGCCGCATATAGCCTTCCTCGAAAACATGCACGGTGATGCCGCGGCGCTTGGCTTCGGCCACTGCTTCGGCGTGGATGGGGCGTGTATCGCCGTAAAGCACGATGTCGGTGACCTGCTTTTCGTCCAGTAGGGTGGCGAAAACGCTCGGCCAATCCTCAACCGTGCCGCGATAGGGGATGTAGGTCGACGGATGAAACCAAAAGGCCCGATCGCCCGCGTTGAAGCCTACACGCCAGACCTCAGCGCCCGCCCGGCGCAGCATCTTGCCCAGACTGTTGAAGAAAGGCCCATGCGGGCCTTGCAGGAACAGGAAGGTGCGGGCGGGGGCAGCGGTCACGGTCATACGGGTCCTAAATCGGCGTGTTTTACCCTTAACCACCATATAATAGGGGCGACAATGTGGCGTCACCCGCTCTTGCCTGTGGCGGTGCGCGGGTTTACCACTGCGCCAAACTGCAAAGGAGCCTACCCCATGTTTACCGGCATTATCACAGACGTTGGCAGCGTGATCAAGCTGGAGCAGGAAGGCGACCTGCGCGCGCGCATTCAGACCGGCTATGATACCAGCAGCATCGACATGGGCGCCTCCATCGCCAGCGACGGGGTCTGCCTGACGGTCGTGGGGCTGGGCGATGATTGGTACGAGGTGCAGATCAGCGCCGAAACGGTAGCTAAGACCAACCTTGGCCAGCATTGGGCCGAAGGGCGGCGCGTGAACCTTGAACGCGCGTTGAAGGTGGGCGATGAGCTGGGCGGGCATATCGTCTCGGGCCATGTCGATGGCGTGGCCGAGATTACCGAGATGAAAGATGAGGGCGACAGCACCCGCGTGACGCTGCGCGCGCCGAAGGATTTGGCACGGTTCATCGCGCAAAAGGGCTCGGTCGCGCTGAACGGCACCTCGCTCACTGTGAATGATGTCGATGGCTGCGATTTTGGCATCAATTTTATTCCGCATACTAAAGAGGTGACGACTTGGGGCGACGCCAAGGTTGGCGATCTGGTCAACCTCGAAATCGACACGCTGGCGCGCTACGTCGCGCGGCTGAACGAGATGTGACGCGGCGCCCTTCGGGGCGCGCTCTGGCCAAGCGGCGCGGGTCAGGCTAAGAGCCGGGCAACAGATAGATGGAAAGCAGCCGATGCAATTTGACAAACCCGGACCGGTCGAGACAGGGCTGAGCGACGCGATTTCGCCGATCGAAGACATCATCGAAGACGCGCGCCAAGGTCGCATGTTCATTCTGGTGGACCATGAGGACCGCGAGAACGAAGGCGATCTGGTGATCCCGGCGCAGTTTGCCGATGCCGCGGCGATCAATTTCATGGCGACCCATGGGCGCGGGCTGATCTGCCTGCCGATGACCTCGGCGCGGGTCGATCATCTGGGTCTGCCGATGATGGCGGTGAACAATTCGTCTCGGCATGAAACGGCCTTTACCGTCAGTATCGAAGCGCGTGAGGGTGTCAGCACAGGCATCTCTGCCGCCGACCGTGCGCTGACCGTGGCAGTCGCGATCTCGGAACAATCCGGTTCGGCGGATATCGCCACCCCCGGCCATGTTTTCCCGCTGCGCGCCCGCGATGGTGGCGTGCTGGTACGGGCAGGCCATACCGAAGCCGCGGTCGATATTTCGCGCCTTGCGGGGCTGCACCCTTCCGGCGTGATCTGCGAGATCATGAAGGACGACGGCGAAATGGCGCGTCTGCCCGATCTGGTGGAATTCGCCGCCGAACACGGGCTGAAAATCGGCACGATCAGCGATCTGATCACCTATCGCCACAAACACGACAACCTGCTGGTGGAACGTAACAGCCGCACCGTGACCTCGGCTTATGGTGGAGACTGGCAGATGCGGGTGTTCTCTGACCAGATTACCGGCACCGACCATGTGGTGCTGACCAAGGGCGATATCTCAACCCCCGAGCCGGTGCTGATCCGGACCCATGCGATCAACGCGCTGGAAGACATTCTGGGCCTTGGCCCCAGCCCGGCGGATGAGCTGCCGCGTGCCATGCAGATCATCGCTGATGAGGGCCGCGGCGCTGTTGTGCTGTTCCGCGATCCTTACCCGCGCCTCAAGCTGGACCCAGAGGATGACGACCGCCCGCGCACCATCAAACGCACCGGGCTGGGCGCGCAGATCCTGTCGTCGATGGGCCTGCATGAGTTGGTCCTGCTGACCGACAATCCCGACACGCGCTATCTGGGCCTTGATGCCTATGCGCTGGAAATCGTGGGCACCCGGCCCATCACCACGGAGTAATCGCCATGGCTTCCGCCGAAGAACACACCATCCTGCCGCGCCCGGAATTTGATGAGCCGGTGAAGCTGCTGATCGTCGTTTCGCCCTATTATTCGGACATCGCGAACGGCATGCTGACCGGCGCCAAGGCCGAGTTGGAGGCCGCAGGCGCCAGTTACGAGGTGGTCGAGATGCCCGGCGCGTTGGAGATTCCCACCGCCATCGGCATTTCCGACCGGGGCAGTAATTTCGACGGTTATGTCGCTTTGGGTTGTGTGATCCGGGGCGAGACGACGCATTATGAAACCGTCTGCAACGACAGCAGCCGCGCCTTGCAACTGCTTGGTCTGCAAGGGCTTTGCATCGGCAATGGCATTCTGACGGTCGAGAACAAGAAGCAGGCCGAAGTCCGCGCCGACCCTGAGGGGCAAAACAAAGGTGGCGGGGCGGCGGCTGCGGCCTTGCATCTTATCGCGCTCGCTCGTAAATGGGGCCGCCAGAGCAAGGGCATCGGGTTCAAGCCATTCGGGCAAGACACTTTGATGGCCGGCGACACGGATGGATCAAACCTCGCATGACCAGCAACGCGCTTTCGGGCAATCAGAAACGTAAGATGAAGTCGGCCTCGCGGCTCTATGCCGTGCAGGCGCTGTTCCAGATGGAACATTCCGCGCAGACGGTCGATGTCGTGCGTCACGAGTTCATCGACCACCGTTTCGGCGCCGTCTATGAGGGTGACGAAATGCAGGAGGGGGATGTCGATCACTTCTCTCGCGTGCTTGAAGATGCGGTGATCTACCAGGCACCGATCGACCAGATGGCCAACCGTGCCATCGTCGCCAAATGGGCCATCGCCCGGATCGACCCGACCCTGCGCGCGCTGTTCCGCGCCGCGGGTGCCGAGCTCCGCCATGACGATACGCCGCCGCGTGTGGTGATCAAGGAATACGTCGACGTGGCGCATTCGTTCTTCCCCGAAGGGCGCGAGCCGAGCTTTGTGAACGCCGTGCTTGACCACATGGCCCGCGAGGCCCGTCCCGAAGCGTTTTAAACGCAAGGGAAAGTGGCCCCGAGGGGCCATCAACCACATCATAATCTTGGGAAAAGTGACGGGAACCGCGCCTGCCGCTGCTGTTTTATATTCCCGAGGACCTGTATGTACAGGTGGGCGCCAGGTAACCGAACCAGGGCTCGGACAGAGCCAGCTCCCTCGGATTTGCTTAAGGCCACTGGAATGTAACGTTCACGAACAGGGCAGAACCCGTCCACCCCGATGTAGGCGGCGCAGGGGGCTGCGGCAAGGGGGCGAAGGTGGATTTGCAAAACTTCTGCGCTCCGCTCAGTCCTCAGAAGGGATAAAGCCATAGCGGCGCAGCTCTTCCGGCAGCAGCACGTAGATTTCATCGGGCGGGGTGACCAGCGCATGCTGCATCACCAGCGGGTCTACCCCCATGTCATCCAGATAGCGCATCACCTCTCCTTGGCCGCGCTGGATATCCTCAACGGCGACAAAGGCGGGCAGAATCGTGCTTTCGCCAAAGTAATGCTGATGTACCCCGACCGAGGCGCTGTCGGGGACCGTGCGTGCTTCGCCTGCGGCCAGCAGGTAAGGGCAGGCGGAATAGCAGATGTCGCCCTCACGCAGCGCGGTGTCAAACCCTTCGCGGCGCAGGTAGCGGCCCAGTTCCAGCGCATCGCGGACCGACCCGCCGGGGGAGTTGAGATAGATTTCCTCGGGCGCGGGGGAAAGCTCGGCCAGTTGCTTGGCGATCCGCTCTGCATCGCCTGCTTCGATGGTGCCTTCCAGCAATGCCGCGCGGCCGCCAGAGACGGGCGTGAGGATCAGCCGGTCGGGCAGGGCGGTATCGGGCATCGGCTGGCCGGGATTTGGCGCGCGTTCGGGGCGAAAGCGGCGGGTCTGGTCGCCGGGGCGGATGGGCTCGGTCAGTTCCGGTGCGCGCGGGCCAAAGCCGGGCAGGCGCAGCCCTTCGCCCAAATCGCCCCAGAACAGCAGCACCGCGAGGCCCAGTTGAAAGATCAGCACGCCGATCAGCACCCGCCCGACGATGGGCGGGCGGCGGTTGCCTTCCAGTTTCTCCGAAGTCTCCTCGCTCATGTGCTTTTTATCGGCGTGACGTGGCC